>CAZEAX010000194.1:0-8949 GCA_964510405.1 uncultured Streptomyces sp.
GCTTCTGTGCATCTGCGTCCACCGCGAGCGCTTCGAGTCCCGCGCGCACGTCGGACAACATGCCGATGACGCCCGGATAATTGCGGCCAATTTCCAGCGGGTCGATGTCGATCTGGATGATCGCGGTGCCTTGCTTCGGCATCGTCCAGTTGGCGGTGGTGTGGTCGCTCGTGTTGCTGCCGGCGTAGATTACGAGATCGGCTTCGGCGACGACGTGGTTCGCGCAGCCGCGTCCGTACAGTCCCACCGCGCCGCGGAAGAGCTTGTGGTCTTCGAGCATCGCGTGTTTCGCGTCGAGCGTGACGACCACCGGCGACTGGATGCGCTCGGCGAAGCGCGCGAGCGCGGCGGACGCGCCGGAAATGATGACGCCGCGGTCGGCGACGATCGCCGGGCGTTTGGACGTCTTGATCGCGGCGACCGCGCGTTCGACTGCCGCAGGATCGGGTGCGGGACGGAACGCGGGGAAGCGCGTGTGCGCGTCATCCACCGTAAGATCGAATGTGCCTTCAGCTATCGTCAATGCGTCACCGGTAAAACCTGCAACGTCGAGATGTACCGGACGCGGCGTGCCGGTGGTTGCTTCGCGGAAAGCGGCGCGGAACAGGAGCGGTATCTGCTCCTGCACGTCGATGCGGCCATGAAATTTCGTGACGGCCGCATAGAGCGGGCCGTGATCGACTTCCTGGTAAGCATTGCGATACTGGAACGGCGCTACGTGGCGTCCGGTCATCGCGATCACCGGCGAATGTCCGAGATAGGGGTCCTGCATGCCCGCGGCGAGATTCGCCGCGCCCACCGACTGCGCGAAGCAAATGCCGGGGCGGCCGGACACGCGCGCGTAACCGTCGGCCATATACGCGACCGCCTTCTCGGAATGGCCGAGGATGCGCGTGATGCCGAAATCCTCCATCTCCGCGAGCGCGCGCCGCAGCACCGCGTCCATGAAAAATACGTGCGTGACGCCGTGCGCTTTGAGCAAATGCGCAATCAGCCGCGAGCCCTTCATTTTATCCGCCATCGATAGTCTCCTGAGCGGGCCGCGGGTGGCGGCCGGTGTTTGAACGCCGCGTGATTGCCGGCGAATTATTGTGCCATCATCATAGCGCAGACTGAATTTCTGTGATTAGATACACCGAAAACAAGGCGGATCGAACCGCTGCGCAGTGAAAACCGGAGGACATGATGCTGACGAATTGGATACGCATTGGGTATCTCGCTACATCGCTGCTCGCATTGCCGTGCACGGCCGCCGATAATTATCCCGACCGGCCGATTCGCGTGCTCGCCGGCGGTGCCGCAGGTGGCCCGATCGACATCATGGGGCGGGTCGTCGGGCAGAAGCTTTCCGACGTGCTCGGCCAGTCGATCGTGATCGACAACCGCGGCGGCGCGGGCGGCACGATCGCCACACGCCTTGCGGCTCAGGCGGTGCCCGACGGCTATACGCTGCTTTGCAACAGCAGCCAGTTCGTGGCGGCGGCGAGTCTGTATAAAGATCCCGGCTACGATCCGTTCAGGGATTTCGCGCCCATCATCAACGCCGGCGTGAGTCCCAATATGATTTTCGTGCATCCATCAGTCGCTGCCAACAACCTGCGGGAATTGATCGCGCTCGGCAAAAAGCAGAAACTATCGTACGGTTCCTCCGGCGCCGGCAGCACGCCGCACCTGACCGGCGAGCGCCTGCTGAAGTTGATGGCGGGACTCGATGTCACGCATATTCCGTACAGCAGCGCCGCGCCCGCGATGCTCGCAGTTGCCGCGGGGCAGATACCGGTCGGACTCACTGCAATGCCGCCGACGGTGCCGCTCATCAAATCAGGCAAGATCCGCGGCATCGCCGTGACGAGTCCCGCGCGCATGCCGTCGCTGCCCGATGTGGGCACCGTCGCGGAACAAGGCTATCCCGGTTACGAGGATTACACGTGGATCGGGTTTTTCGCGCCCACCGGCACGCCCAAGGCGTACGTGACGAAACTCAACAGCGCGATCGCCGCTATCGTCGCTCAGCCGGATACCAAAGAGCGGCTTGCCGTGCTCGGATTCGATCCGGTGGCGAACACCACCGAGCAGTTCACTTCGTACATCAAAGTCGAAGTCACGAAGTGGGCCAAGGTGATCAAGGATTCCGGTGCGCGCGTCGATTGAGGAAGCGCTCCGGTAAATCTCCTTCCCCTTCAGGGGGAAGGTCGGGATGGGGGTGGGTATATGGAGTTAAGATTAACCCCATCCCCACCTCAGTCCTCGCCTTGTCCCCCAAGGGGATTTGCTTCGCGGCAAGGGGGGATGAGCAATGCGCTGCGCGTGATTAGGTAACTGGAGAAAAGATGGCGAAGTTCGATGACTACAGCCGCAGCTACCGCTTCATCAAGATGGAGCGGCGCGGCGGCATTTTGCAGATGACGCTGCATACCGACGGCGGCCCGCTGCAGTGGAACCTCGACGCACAAGTCGAATTCGTGCGCGCGTTTACCGACGTCGGGTCGGATCGCGAGAACCGCATCGTGATCCTTACCGGCACCGGCAATGAATTCAGCGGGCCGCGGCTCGACCCGAACGCGCCGTTCTTTCACGGCGCGAAGCTCTCGCCGGCCGGCGTGCACGAGGTATTCGTCAATGCGCGCAAGATGGTCAACGCGGCGCTCGGCATCGAAGTGCCGATGATCGCCGCGGTGAACGGCCCGGCCAAGCGCCACGCGGATCTCGCGCTCATGTGCGACATCGTGATCGCGGCGGACGACGTGACGTTCGAGGACACCGCGCATTTCCACAACGGCGGCATCGTGCCGGGCGACGGCATCAACGTCGTTTATACGATGCTGATGGGACTCAATCGCGCACGCTACCTGATGCTGACGGGGCAGGTATTGAACGCGAGAGAAGCGAAAGACATCGGGCTGGTGGCGGAACTGATGCCGCGCGAGCAACTGCTGCCGCGCGCGTGGCAACTCGCCGAGCAGCTCGCGAAGAAAAACGACATGCTGCTGCGCTACACGCGCATGGTGCTCACGCACCCGCTGCGCAAGCAGCTCGACGAAGGGCTGCAGTACTTCCTCGCGATGGAAGCGTTGTCCACGCTCGACAAGTCACAATCATGATCGAACTCGCCGCCCGCATGAGCCGTTTCGAGGAATCCGCGAGTGCGCGGGCTTCGCAAATCGCGCGCGACCTCAAGGCGCAAGGCCGCGACATACTCGCACTGACCACCGGCGAGCCCGATTTCCCGACGCCCGAGCATGTCAAGCAGGCCGCAATCGAAGCGATGCGCCGCGAACAAACCAAGTACACGAACGTCGACGGCACGCCGGAATTGAAGCGCGCGATCGCCGCGAAATTCAAGCGCGAGAACGGGCTCGAGTACAAGCCCGATCAGATCATCGTCGGCGCCGGCGCCAAGCAGGCAATTTTCAACGCGATTACGGCCACCCTCGAGCCCGGTGACGAGGTCATCGTGCCGCGGCCGTACTATCTCGCCTACTTTGACATCGCGCGGCTGGCGGGCGGCGAGCCGGTGCCCGCGCCATCGAGCGCCGATGACGGATTCAAGCTGCGGCCCGCGGCGCTCGAGGCGGCGATCACGCCGCGCACGCGCTGGCTCGTGCTTAACTCGCCGTGCAATCCGAGCGGCGCCGTCTATTCCAGGGCCGAACTGCAGGCGCTCGCTGCGGTGCTGATGCACCATCCGCGTGTCGCGGTGCTGTGCGACGATATCTACGAGCACATTCTCTTCGACGGGCGCGAGTATTCCACCATCGCGCAGGCCGCACCTGAACTCTACGACCGCACGCTGACCGTGAACGGCGTCTCGAAAGCGTATGCAATGACCGGCTGGCGCATCGGTTATGCGGGCGGACCGAAGCACCTGATCAAGGCGATGGCGAAAATACAGTCGCAGTGCACGCACGCACCCTCTTCGATCGGGCAGGCTGCGGCGCTCGCAGCACTCGAAGGTCCGCAGGATTTCGTGCGCGAGCGCTCGGATATGTTCCAGCGGCGGCGCGACTTTGTCGTCGAAGGCTTGAACAAGGCGCCGGGCATGTATTGCAGCGTGCCCGAAGGCGCGTTCTACGTGTTTCCGTCATGCGCCGGTACGCTCGGCAAGCGCACCCCGGCCGGCGAGACGATTGCGACCGACATCGACTTCGCGAATTACCTGCTCGGAACGGAAGGCGTTGCCGCGATGAACGGCACCGCTTACGGCATGCCGGGGCATCTGCGGATTTCGATCGCCTCGTCGGTCGAAGTGCTCGGGGAAGCGTGCACGCGTATCCAGCGCGCGTGCGCAGTGTTACGCTGAACGTTTTGCGGCGTGTGTTGGGGAGAGAATTTATGAAAAGCCTGCGAAGCATAGTGGCTGTCGCCGTCCTTGTATCGGCTGCCGCCGCTGCTGCCGATTTTCCGGCGAAGCCGATTCGTGTGGTCGTGCCGTGGCCTGCAGGCGGCAGCACCGACACGCTCGCACGCATCGTCGGTCAGCGCCTGACGACGATCGTCGGCCAGCCCGTCGTCATCGACAACCGTGCGGGCGCGGCGGGCACCATCGGTGTCGACATGGTGGCCAAGGCCATACCCGACGGCTACACGATCACCATCGTCGAGGCGGCCCACGTTGTGTTGCCCGCAACGACCGCCAAGCTGCCGTACGACCTCGCGCGCGACTTCATGCCGCTGACGCTGATCGGGGTGTCGCCGCAGATCCTGTTCCTGTATGCGGGATCGCCGGCGAAATCGCTCAAGGATTTCATCACACTCGCCAAGGCGAAACCCGGCGAGATCGCGGTTGCCCACACCGGCGTCGGCTCGTTCACGCATCTGACGCTCGAACTGCTGCAGTCGCGCACGGGAACGAAGTTCAACCAGGTGAGCTATAAAGGCGCGGCGCCCGCCATGATCGAGCTGGCGGGCGGCCAGGTCCAGCTCGCCATTTTTACGCTCGCGAGTGCGGCGGGCACGCTGCGTACCGGGCGCATCACGCCGGTCGCAATCATGGGCGACAAGCGCGTCGACGCGCTGCCCGATGTGCCGACAGTCGGCGAGCTTGGCATGAAGGACCTCGTCATCAATCAGTTCTGGGGTTACGTTGCGCCGGCCGGCGTGCCGGCCGCGGTCATCGCGCGGCTCAACAAGGACCTCGTTGCCGCGATCGACCATCCATCGGTGCGCGAACGCGTCACCGACCTCGCCGTCGACGTGCGAACCTCCACGCCTCAACAGTTGAAAACATTCATCGGCGCCGAACTGCAGCGCTGGGCCGCGACCGCGCGCGACGCCGGGCTCAAGCCCGAGTAGGCGTCGCCATCCGGCTTGCAAGCTGCAGGCCTCAACCGCCCGTTTTGATGATCTTCGGCCAGCGCGCCATTTCCGCGCGGATGAACCGGTCAAACTCGGCCGGCGTGCCGCCGACAAGCTCGACGCCGTCCGCGGATAGCCGCGTGCGAGTCGCCGGATCGCTTAACCCGCGGTTGATTTCCGCGTTCAGTTTCTGAATGATCTCGCGCGGCGTGCGGGCGGGCGCAAGCACGCCGAACCACGCGCGCACGTCGAACCCCGGCAGGCCCGCTTCGATCATCGTCGGCAGCTCGGGGGCGAGCGAAGAGCGCTTGGTGCTCGTCACCGCCAGCGCCCGTAATTTGCCCGCTTTCGCGAGCCCGATGCTCGTGTTGATCGTGTCGAACATCATCGTGACCTGGCCGCCCAGCACGTCGGTGAGCGCGGGCGCATTGCCTTTGTACGACACCTGGACGACGTCCACACCCGCGAGCTGTCTCAACAGCAGGCCGGCCATCGATGGGCCGCCTCCCGCGGCTCCGGCCGCAAACTGCAGCTGTCCGGGCCGCGCCTTCGCGAGTGCGATCAGTTCGCGCGCCGAAGCCGCCGGCACCGACGGATGCACGACTAGCAACAGCGGAATGTCGCCGACGTGCACGACGCTCGCAAAATCGTTGAGCGTGTCGTAAGGAAGTTTCGTGATGAAAATCGGGTTCGTGGCGTGCGTCGAATAGACGAGCATCAGCGTGTAGCCGTCGGCCGGCGACTTCGCCAGCAGCTCGGTGCCGATCACCGCGCTCGCGCCGGCGCGGTTGTCGACGATCACCGGCACGCCGAAAACGCGCGCGAGATGCTGCGACACCGTGCGGCTCAGAAAATCGACCGAACCTCCCGGCGGCGACGGCGTGATCATGCGCAGCGGGTGCGATGGAAAATTCTGAGCGGCGGGGACAAGCGGGTGCAGCAGCAATGGGATTGAAGCAAGCCGCAGGCAGCGGTGCAAGACGTTCCTGAAACGGACGATAATCAAAGCAGTTTCCCGCATGGAAAATTTCAGGTGCGCGCGCCGCGCGGTTTCGACACCATGATTTGAAGGCTGTAAGTTTCCCGGTCGATCGCACCCGCGCAGCCGTGCGCGTGCAACGTCTCTTGCGCGAGATGGGCATCGCATGCGCTGTCGAGCGCCGTGATCGAGATTCCCTCCAGAACGATGATCCAGTTCGGAACGATGGTGGGACGCCCCTTTCTTTCGACCGGCACGATCGTGCTCGCGGATGGATCCGCAACTATCAGGTGGACGCCCGCGATTTCCGGGATGGCCGCGAGCCTCACGAACGCTTCGCCAAGGTGGCGCTCGAGCTTGTCCCCCGCGTCGTTTGCAGGATCGAAGCGCAGCGTGAGCGCGTAGCCGCCGGTGCCGATGCCGAGCGAATTTTTCACCCGAGAGATGCCGCGCACGCTGTTCTTTACGAATGGCGTGGTGCGCTGCGTGAGCGGGCTGGGCGCGTTCGCCTTCGCCAGATAGTCGGGGCCTGTCAGCACCGCCAGGTCGTCGACTTCATAAAAGTTGAAAAAATCGCGTTGCGCGTTGACGGCAATATAGCGTCGTCCCCGCTGGAACCCGGCAATGGCGACACGGCCGACCATGTGCTCGCGGCTGTGCCATTCGTAATACGCGGCGCGGTGCTCCGGCGCCACGTCGCTCCAGTTGATCATCACGCCTTGTCCCAGCAACATTTCCGGCTCCCCCCGTATTACTTGATATCCAAATAAAAATCAAAAAGCTATTAGCCGCAGATAAACGCCGATGCACGCAGATGAAACCCAAGGCGAACGCGCTTTTGATCTTGTCCGCGTGTATCTGCGTGTATCTGCGGCCGCAAAAGTTTTAAGCGTCGCCAGTCAGTCCATACGCGCGCCGGAGATGGCGACGATGCGTCCCCAGTTGGCGATTTCGGATTTTATATAAGCCGCGAACTGTTCGGGCGTGTCGGTGACGACGACCGCACCCTGGCCCGCGAGCCGTTCCTTCATCTCCGGCGTGTTGAGCGCTTTGACCGCATCGGCATTGAGGCGCGCGACGATTTCTCTCGGCACACCCGCCGGCGCCAGCAATCCCCACCAGCTGGTCAGGTCGAATTCGCGGTAGCCGGACTCGGCAATCGCCGGCACGTCGGGCAGCGGCGGAAAGCGCTGCGCGCTCGTCACCGCGATCTGGCGCAGACGTCCCGATTGCACATACGGTTGTGCGGCGACCGGCGACGTGAAATACAGCGACGCCTGTCCGGCGATCACGTCGAGCATCGCAGGGGTCGCACCCTTGTACGGAATGTGCACGATGTCGGTCTTCGTCAGCTTCTTGAAATACTCGGCGGCGAGATGTCCGGGGCTGCCGTTGCCGGCGGACGCATAGTTGATGGAGCCCGGCTTCGCTTTGGCGAGCGCTACCAGGTCCTTCACCGAACGCACCGGCAGCGAAGGGTGCACGACGAGCAGGCTGGGCGACGTGGCGATCAAAGTGATCGGCGCGAAATCCTTCACCGGGTCGTACGGCAGCTTGCTCATCACATGTGGATTGATCGCGAGGTTGCTCGCCTGGCCGACGACGAGCGTGTAGCCGTCGGGCAGCGCTTTCGCCGCGGCGTCGGCGCCGAGCACGCCGGCCGCTCCTGCGCGGTTTTCTATTACCATCTGCTGGCCGAGCGCTTCGCCCAGTTTCGCCCCGAGTATGCGCGCAAAAATATCGGTGCCGCCGCCGGGCGGGTACGGTACGATCAAACGTACGGGCTTCGCGGGATACGGTTGCGCCACGGCATGGCCAGTCCAAAGTGGAATCACGAAAATCAAGGTGCCGACAATTGGAAATCTCATTGGATTGCGCCCGGGCTTTTTTGCGTGGGGCAAAGTGTAGCAGCAGAAGCAACGTTCTACATTGCTGCGTCGCCGCGTTTGTCGCGATGGCCGGCTGGCACACCGTACTCGCGCAGTCATTTCCCAATCGCCCCGTGCGTTTGATCGTACCGTACCCGCCCGGGGGCGGATCGGACGTCATCGCGCGCATCCTTGCGCCGAAGATGAGCGAAGGTCTTGGTCAGCAGGTCGTGATCGACAATCGCGCGGGCGCCGCCACCATCATCGGGCTCGACCTGCTCGCGAAATCGCCGCCCGACGGTTATACAATCTGCATCACGACAAGCACGCTCGCAGTTAACTCGACGCTCAACAAGTCATTGCCGTTCGATACGCTGCGCGACTTCGCGCCCGTCATGCTCGCGGCGGACGGCTTGTACGTGCTGGTCGTGCACCCGTCGGTCGCGGCGAAATCGGTGCGCGAGCTCGTCGCACTCGCAAAGGCGGCGCCCGGCAAGTTGAATTCGGCGATCGCCGGTTCCGGCACGCCGATGCACATGGGGCTCGCGCAATTCAACTCGATGGTCGGCGTGCATATTCCAGGCGTGATCTACAAAGGCGCGGGACCGGCGCTCACTTCACTGCTCGGGGGTGAGACTCAGATGGCGTTCATCAGCATGCCGACGGTCGCTGCGCACATATCCGCCATACGGACTTAGACTTGCAGGCGATTGTGGAGAAAGTGGCAACTCTTTACGCAAAAGCCGCTCAATCCCCCGCACTTCCTTAATCTGATCAGGTGTAGCAAAGGAAATAGCATGGCCAAGC
>CAZEAX010000195.1:0-8898 GCA_964510405.1 uncultured Streptomyces sp.
TCCAGCGGGCTCTTGACGCCGCGCCCGCCTTTGTTCATCACGTGCGTGTAGATCATCGTCGTCTCGACGCTTGAATGGCCTAGCAGTTCCTGCACAGTTCTGATGTCGTATCCGTTCTCCAGCAGGTGGGTTGCGAACGAATGTCTTAATGTGTGGCAGTTGACATGCTTGGCGATACCCGCCGCGCGTGCCGCATCCTTGACCCCGCGTATGAGGTAGTTCTCATAGACGTGGTGACGGCGAATTACGCCGGTCTTTGGATCAACGGAACGCTTGTAAGACGGAAACACGAATTTCCAGGCCCACTCGTACTGCGCACGCGGGTACTTGCGCATCAACGCATCAGGCAGTTCCACGTCGCCATAGCCCTGAGCAAGATCGCGGTCATGCAGCGCTTTGACTCGTACAAGGTGTGTCTGCAAAGGCTCAATCACCGGCGCGGGCAACACCGTGATGCGGTCTTTCCCGCCCTTGCCATCGCGCACCAGAATTTGCCGATATCCGAAATCCACATCTAAAGTTGACACCCCGCACTAATGACCCGGAAGTGCGCATTCATTTTCCACGCCGGCCGTCACGCGCCGGCGCCGCAGAACGGATAAAATCCGGCCATGAATTCAGAACCTCGTAAAATTTCCGCCGCCGATTTGCAGGCGTTCATCGCGCGTGCATTCGTCGCGATCGGCATTTCCGCGCCGGAAGCGGCAAGCATCGCGGAGCTGATGACGCGCGCGGACGTGAACGGCGCCGACGGCCACGGTGTGTTCCGCCTGCCGCAGTACATCCGCCGCATCAAGGGCGGCGCGGTGAACATCAAACCTTCGATACGCGTCGAGCGCGACGCGCCGGGCATGGCGCTCGTCGACGGCGACAACGGCATGGGGCATCTCGTCATGCGCTTCGCCACGGAGCATGCGATTGCCAAGGCGAAGACCGCGGGCGCGGCGTGGGTCGGCATCAGGGCGAGCAATCACGCGGGGCCCGCGTCGTTGTATGCGAGCATGCCGATCGAGCACGACATGATCGGTTTGTATCTCGCGGTCGGCAATGCCAACCATCTCGCCGCGTGGGGCGGGCTCGACATGCTGCTCTCGACCAATCCGATCGCGGTCGGCGTGCCGGCGGGTGAAGAGCCGCCGATCGTGCTCGACATGGCGACCACGGTCGCTGCGTACGGTAAAGTCAAAACGGCGGCGCAACGCGGAGAAACGATGCCGGAAGGCTGGATGATCGACCGCATGGGGCAGGCGCTCACCGATCCCGGGCGCGCGAACGAAGGCCTGCTGCTGCCGATCGGCGGCTACAAGGGTTACGGGCTCGCGCTCGTGTTCGGCCTGCTCGCGGGAACGCTGAACGGTGCGGCGATGGGGCGCGACGTCGTCGATTTCAACAACGACGACACGACGCCGACCAACACCGGCCACGTGATCGTCGCCATCAATGTCGCGATGTTCCGCGAACTGAAGGAATTCAAGGCGAGCGTCGACCAGCTGGTCCGCGACATCCGCAATTCGAAGCGCCTGCCCGGCGTCGACGCGATACGCCTGCCCGGCGAGCAAAGCCACGCGAAGCGCGCGGAGCGCCTGCAGTCCGGCGTCCCGCTGCCGGCGCCTCTGCTCAGGAGCCTCGATCAGCTTGCCGCCGAATTGAAGATCGCGCCGCTGAAATAAAGCACGACGCGCGCAACTTGGTCTCCTTCCCCTTCAAGGGGAGGATGAATATCGGTTACGCAGCATTGCACCAGCTGCGTAACGAGGAGAACGCAGGATGGTCAGACTTGCCGACTTGCCGGATTTCGAGCGCAGCCACATGCTCGACAAGTTGAAGGGCCTGGAGGAATTCAGCGCGCGGCCGTGGGTCAAGCCGCCGCCGCTCGCACGGTGCCGCATCGCGATCGTCTCGACGGCGGGCTTGCACGCGCGCGGCGACCGCCCGTTCGGGCCGAGCGCGACGGCGACCGACTACCGGATCATTCCCGGCGACACGCCGGCGGCCGATCTGGTGATGAGCCATCAATCGGTGAACTTCGACCGCACCGGATTCCAGGAAGACCACAACGTCGCGTTTCCGCTCGACCGCCTGAACGAACTTGCGCGCGACGGCGCAATCGGCGCGGTCGCGGATTTTCATTATTCGTTCATGGGCGCGGCACCCATACGCAAGATCGAAGCCAAAGCGCGCGAACTCGCAGGCCTCTTGAAGAAAGACCGCGTCGATGCCGTACTGCTGTGTCCAGTCTGACCGAATTGCACGTGCGCCGTCGGCGCACTCGGCCACTATCTGGAAAGTGCGGGTATAGCGACGACGCAGGTTTCGCTCGTGCGCGAGCACACCGCGGCGATGGGGCCGCCGCGCGCGTTATGGGTGCCGTTCATCCTCGGCCGCCCGTTCGGCGTGCCGGGCGACGCGGCATTTCAGCACCGCGTGTTGCGCGCGGTATTGCAGCTCCTCGCAGCGCCGGCGGGACCCGTGCTCGTGGATTACGCGGAAGAGGCGCCGGCTCCGCGGGCCGAGGAAACGGAAGGCATGGCGTGTCCGGTCAGCTTCGACCGCAAGACCGATGCCGGCGATTTGGGCGCCGCGCTGGCGCGCGAAATCGAAGAACTCGCGCCATGGCACGATCTCGCGGCGAAGCGGCGCAGCCGCACGACGACGGGTTTGAGCAGCATGACGATGGAGGAAGCCGCGCAGTTCGTGACTTCGTATTTGAACTCCGTGCCGGCGTCCAATCTTAATGGCATGAGTGCCGGCGAAGCGCTCAAGATCGTGTGCGACGATCTGCGCGCCTATTACTATGAGGCCGCCGCCGCCCAGCCGGGCAATCCAGACGCGCAGGCCGTGCTGTACTGGTTCTGGCACGACACGGCCGCCGGCCGCGCATTTCTCGCGCTGCAGAAGATCTGCCTCGCGAGCGGCGATCAATCGCTGCAGGTGCTCGGCGGAAATTCGCTGGTGCCGCGCGCGATCGTGCACGCGCGGGAGCATTAAAAGGGCACGACCGCGCCCGGCTTATTACAGCGCGAGCGCCGCGATGGATTTGATCTGCTCGGCGTACGCTTCCAGGCCCATCGCCTTGGTCATGAAACGGTCGGCCCTCATCATGTAGCTTTTGCGCATGTCGCTCGCGGATTTCGAGCAGGTGAGAACCACCACCGGAATGTCCTTGAGGAATTCGTTGCTTTTGATCTCCCCCAACACCTCGTGGCCGCCGAATTTCGGCAGGTTGAGGTCGAGCAGGATCAAGTCCGGTTTGGGCGCGTCGTTGAACTGCCGCGTCCGGCAGAGAAACGACACGGCATCCATGCCGTCGCCGACGACGTGCAAATGACACGGTATGTCCGCGACCCGCAATGCCTCCCGCGTCATCCTGACGTCGGCCGGATCGTCTTCCACCAGCAATATATCGATCGGATCCCGCCGTCCTTCGTCGCGTGCCGCCGCCGCGGGTTGTTCGTCGGGCAGGCGCGACACGCAGGAGCGAAAATCATACATGTGCACGTTCAGGTCGGTGTCGGCCAGCAGCTGGAGCGAAACCGGTATCGGCCTGCTTTCCTGCTCCAGCCGGAGGACCACGGTCGAACCGAATTTGGAATCGCCCAGCGCCGTCAGCACCTGTTCCGATTCGTCGGCCGTCGACATGGTGATCAACGCGACGGCGTATCCGGTTTGATCGGCGGGCTTGTGCACGGAGAGATTCGTCAGCGTGCCCAGCGCCGCGCAATGTTGCGCGATCGCATCCGCGAGTTCACGCTCCGAGAGTTGTGTCAGATCGAGCTTCAGCATATGGGGCTCCGTTTAGTCGAAGGGAATATCGCAATCGGCCGGTAACGTACTCAGACCGTCCCGATCCGTTGCAGGTTCCATCGTGCCGGCTGCCAGTGTGCGCGTTGACGGGCGGCGCGCGCAGTAAATTTGTCACGACCACGATACGATTATGGGATTTCGTAAATATTGCCGGGACGCACGTCGATTTGACGTGTTATCGATATAAACTTTTACGTCCCAGTGTTTCATTTGTTCCATCGCGAAAGGACAGGTGACCCGTGGTGCGGGACGATCCGCCGGATCTCGTGGCAGTCGCCGGTTACGTAAAGCGCGCTTCGCGCCCCGTGCAGGCGTGTCTGCTCGCGGCGATCTACTTTGCGGCCGCGAAGTTTTCGTTGTTGTTCGCGCTGCCCCCCGGCTATGCAACCGCCGTCTGGCCCCCGTCCGGTATCGCATTCGCTGCCGTGCTGATGTTCGGCCCGCGGATCTGGCCCGGCATCTGGGCGGGCGCTGCGCTCGTAAATTTTACGATCAACTCTTCCGTGTTCGCCGCGGTCGTCATCGGCAGCGGCAATACGCTGGAGGCCCTGGCCGGCGCCGCGCTGGTCCGGCGGTTCATCGGCGTGCCGCACCGTTTCGAGCGCGGCGAGGACGTCGTGATCTTCATGGCGGCCGCTTTCGTCAGCGCCGCGGTTGCCGCCACCTGCGGCGCGCTGCCGATCGCCATCGGGCACGCGCCTACAGTGGCGGAAATCGTCGCCAACGGCTGGACATGGTGGGTCGGCGATGCCGCGGGCATTATTATCTTCGCGCCGCTGATCCTGAGCTGGGGCAGCCGCGATGCCGCCGCGATGCCGCGCAGAAGGGCGGAGGCCGCGTGCCTTGCATTGCTGTTGCTGGCCGTCGCCTTTATCGCATTCAGCGGCGCCTCGCGCTACGCGCCCCCGATCCCGCGTTCGTACTTGATGGTGCCGTTCGTCCTGTGGACGGCATTTCGCTTCGGTCAGCGCGAAACCGCCTCGGTGGTCGCGACCATCTGCGCGATCGCGCTCTGGTACACGCTCGACGGGCGCGGTCCGTTTGCCACCGGCGCGCTGAATTCGTCGCTGCTGTTGCTGCTGACCTATCTCATCGTTCTCGCGGCGATGGGGCTGGTGCTCTGCGCCGTGGTAGGCGAGCGCAGCCGCGCGATGGAGCAGTTGCGAAAAGAACGCGACGAGCTCGATTCGCGCGTGCGCAGCCGCACGCTCGAACTCGAACAAATCAACCGCGTGCTCAAACAGGACATCAGCGAGCGCGAAAAGGCGGAGCTGAAGTTCAAGGGCCTGCTCGAGTCGGCGCCCGACGCGATCGTCATCGTGAACCGGGACGGCAATATCGTGCTGGTCAATTCCCGGACCGAGAAGCTGTTCGGCTATCCGCGCATGGAACTTATCGGCCGGCCGGTCGACCTGCTGCTGCCGCTGCGCTATCGCGACGCGCACGGCCATAGTCGCGGGCGGTATTTCCTCGAGCCCGGAATCCGGCCGATGGGAGCGGGCGTCGAGCTCCACGGCATGCGCGAAGACGGAGAAGAATTTCCCATCGAGATCAGCCTGAGCCCGCTGGAGACCGAGGAAGGCACGCTGGTTTCGAGCGCGATACGCGATATCACCGAGCGCAAGCAGGCCGAGGCCACGCGTGCGCGGCTCGCGGCCATCGTCGAATCCTCGCAGGACGCGATATTGAGCCGCGATCTCGAGGGCAGGGTTTGGTCGTGGAATGCCGGCGCCGAACGCCTGTTCGGGTACACCGCGGCCGAAGTCATCGGGCGCGACCTGACGATGGTGCCGCCCGAACGGCGCGGCGAGATTGCGGAAAACCGGCGGCTGCTTACGAGCGGCAAGGAGGTGTCCAACTATCAAACGGTGCGCATCGCCAAGGACGGTCGCGCGATCGACGTTTCGCTGAGCGGCTCTCCGATCATGGGCGACAGCGGACAAATCATCGGCATGGCGTCGATATTGCGCGACATTACGCCGCTCAAACTCGCCGAGCGGGCGCTGCAGAAGGCGCACGACGAACTGGAAAAGCGGGTCGAAGAGCGCACCGCGGAGCTGTCGCGCATCAACGCCGAGCTGGAAAAATTCGCGTATATCGCCTCGCATGATCTGCAGGAGCCGCTGCGCACCGTCATCAACTTCTCCGATTTGCTGAATCGCCGCTACCTGGACAAGTTCGACGCGGACGGGCGCGAATTCCTGGGCTTCATCGTTGACGGCGTCAGGCGCATGCAGCGATTGGTGGACGACCTGCTCGAATTTTCGCGTACCGGCCACGAGCGCGCGGTGCGCGGGCCGGTCGACGGCGAGGCACTGCTCGCGCGCGTGCTGGCGAACCTGGCGCGCAGCATCGCGGAGAGCGGGGCAACGGTGACGCACGATCCGCTGCCCGAGTTCGTGGCGGACGCGGGGCAGATGGAGCAGCTGCTGCAGAACCTGCTCGCCAACGCTATCAAATTTCACGGCGAGCGCGCGCCCGAAGTGCATATCGGCATCCGGGCGGACGCCGCGCAGTGGACTTTTTCGGTGCGTGACAATGGCATAGGCATCGACCCGCGATTCGGCGAGCGGATCTTCGAGGTGTTTCAGCGCCTGCACGGCGCCGGCAAGTACGTGGGGTCGGGCGTGGGCCTGGCGATTTGCAAAAAAATCGTCGAACGCCACGCGGGCCGGATCTGGGTCGAGTCGGCCGAAGGCCGGGGCGCGACGTTCTATTTCACGCTGCCGCGCCGGTAGCGCGCGCGGGCGGGATACGACAGCTGCAGCGCGGGCGAGTTCCGCTCGAACGGCGCGATATTTTTGCGGCCGTCGTGCAGTATTTCCTGTACGACCGGAATATCATGTTGTCAAATCAACCGGTAAGTACCGCTTGCAACCCGGCCCATGTCGAATGGAGGAGGGGTCCCCATGAAACACGGCTGATTGCCGCAGGCAACACCGAGCGTGGAGGGATAGCCATGTTAGCTTTGAATATCGGGAAATTATCGGAAGTCCAGTTGACCGTTGCCGCCGCCGGCCAGTGCGCCCGCTTCGGCACCGTCAAGAACATCAAGATCCTGCCGCCCGCGGCCCATCGCAATTACGCGATCGCGGCGGTTGAAATGTCCACCGCGATCGAAGCGGACCGGTTGCGGGTCAATCTCGGCGATATCAAAATCGGACAGGTCGTAATAATCCGGCTGATGCCCGAGCCGGGCATGCAGACGGAAGGCGGCGACGAGTCCGACGATGAAGCGGCGGCAGATCTGCGCAGCCGCGACCCGGTCGATATCCTGCTCGTCGAGGACGATCCGGCGGATGTCCGCATGACGCGGGAGGCGCTCAAGGCTGCCGGCGTCGCCCACCGGCTCCACGTAGTTGCAGACGGCATGGAAGCGATTTCGTTTCTGTGCAAAACACGGCAGTTCGATGACGCGCCGCGGCCGGACGTGGTGCTGGTTGATTTGAACCTGCCGAAGCTCAACGGTCATGAAGTGCTGCTCGAGATCAAGAGCAACGACGCATTGCGCGATATCCCGGTCGTTGTCTTTACTTCGTCAAAGGCCCACCGCGACGTGCGCCTGAGCTATCAGGCCGACGCCGACTGGTTCGTGACCAAGCCCGCGGGTCTCGACGCGTATGCCGATGCAATGAAGCGGATCGAAACGCTGATCACGCATTGAGTCATATGCGCCGCCGCACGATGGCCGAAAGCGCGCGATCAGGCGGCCGGCGGCGGGCCCATCCATTGTTCGCTTTGCCGGCGGGCGACGTCATTCAGCGAGCCTAACTTGCGATACGTTTCGCGCAGCCAGGCGGCGTCGCTGCGCGAAGATTCAGCGTCCGCGCGCAACGCCATGAGCGCTTCCCCGGTCCCCACCCGCGCCGCATGCGGCTGCAGCAATTCAAGCGTATCGAGTATGTCGCGTTGCAGCGGAAGTTGCCGCTGCGCATGGGCGTCGATACAGGTTCCGGCGAGGCCGTAGCGGCACGCCTGGAAGCGGTTGTATTTGTAGACGAGGTAAACGTCTTCCGACGGCGGCAGCGGTCGCTGCGTAAGCAGGTAATGGGCGAGCGTTTGCGCGTAAGCACCGAGCTGCGCGGCGCGGTCGACCGTCAGCGGCGTGTCGAGGACGCGGATCTCGACGGTGCCGTATTCGGGCTTGGGCCGGATGTCCCAGTAAAAATCCTTCATGCTTTCGACGATGCCGAAGCGGCGCATTTTGTCGAAGTAAGCGACGAAGTCGTTCCACGTGTGCACGAACGGCAAAGTGCCGGACAGCGGGAACGCGCTGACGGTATTCAGGCGCGAGGACTGAAATTCGGTGTCCGCACCCTGCTGAAACGGCGACGACGCCGACAGCGCGATGAAATGCGGAATGTAGCGGGCCAGCGTGTGCGCCAGGTAAAGCGCCGCATCGCCGTCGGGAACCCCGATGTGAATATGCTGGCCGAACACGGTGAATTGCTTGGCCAGGTAGCCGTAGACTTCCAGCAGGTGCTTGAAGCGCTCGCTCGGATAGATGCGGCGTTCGCTCCATTTGTGAAACGGGTGCGAGCCGCCGCCCGCAATGCGCAGGTTGAGCTGCGCGGCGGCGCGCGCCACCGCGTCGCGGATCTCCCTCAACTCCGTGCGCAGCGTGCCGAAGTTTTCATGGATCGAGGAATTGAGCTCGATCATGCTTTCGGTGATTTCGGGTTTGATGGCGCCGGGGTGGGGCGCTTTGTCCAGCAGCGACAAGAGATCGACGGCGTCGCGCGCGAGATTGTAGTCGCGCGAATTGAGGATCTGCAGTTCAAGTTCGACGCCCATCGTCAGCTCCGGCGACGCCTTGAAATCGAGTTCCGGGTTCATGGCGCCTCCTCTTTCTGCGCCTCGCCGGCGCGCCGCAGCGCGAATTGCACCGCGAGCGGGCCGATCAGTTCGAGCACCAGCGCGGCCGCCAGCACGATGACGCGAAGTTTTGCGCTGAAGGCGGGATAGAAACTTTCGGCGCTGTACGTCATGGCGAGCGCGATGCTGAGCAGGCCCCCGCTGCCCGCGCGGATGCGGCTCAAATGGGCAAAGCACAGCACGCCGATCGACTTGCCCACGAACCGCGCCGCGATGTAG
>CAZEAX010000196.1:0-8837 GCA_964510405.1 uncultured Streptomyces sp.
CGCGACGTGATCGGCAAGGGCGGGGCGGTGATACGTGCGCTGACCGAGGAAACCGGCACGTCGATCGATATTTCCGACGACGGTACCGTCACTATCGCCTGCGTTTCGTCCGAAGGCGGCGAACTCGCGCGGCGGCGGATCGAAGAAATTACCGCCGACGTCGAAGTCGGGCGCGTGTACGAAGGCACCGTGGTGAAGCTGCTCGATTTCGGCGCGATTGTCAGCGTATTGCCGGGCAAGGACGGCTTGCTGCACATTTCCCAGATCGCCAACGAACGCGTCAATGCAGTGGCCGACCATTTGAAAGAAGGTCAGTCGGTTCGCGTCAAAGTGATCGAGGCAGACGAGAAAGGTCGTCTGCGTTTGAGCATGAAAGCGGCCGCCGCGGAAGCGCCGCAGGCGCAGCCGCAGACCGTGCAGTAACCAGCATCAGGTCAAAGAAAAAGGGCAGCCAGTGGCTGCCCTTTTTTATTTCCGGCTGAGTGGATTATTTGGCTACTTGTTTCTCTCTTAGCTCGTCCAGCGTCTTACAGTCGATGCACAGCGTCGCCGTGGGGCGCGCTTCTAGACGCTTGAGCCCGATTTCCACTCCACAACTATCGCAGTAACCGTATTCACCGGCGTCGATCTTGGTGATCGTCTCGTCGATTTTTTTGATCAGTTTGCGCTCGCGGTCGCGGTTCCGGAGTTCGAGCGACATGTCGGATTCCTGGCTCGCGCGGTCATTCGGATCGGCGAAAATGGTCGCTTCGTCCTGCATCGTATGGACGGTGCGATCGATGTCCTGCGACAGTTCTCGTTTCATGTCCGCCAGCATGTTTCTGAAATGCGCGAGCTGCTTCGCATTCATGTACTCTTCCCGCGCCTTGGGCTTGTAGGGCTGATGGGGTTTGTGCAATTCCGCTGCCATGAGGCTTTTCCGATTCGTCAAAAATGGTGCGTTTTATAGCAGAAATACCGGGTATCAGCAAGTGATTCAGTCCGCCGCGCGTTTCGGCAGGTTTTACGTTGACCCCTTGCGGACCTGGGGTTATATTACGCGCCTTTAGTTCCGGCGTAACATCGGTTTGGCGCCGGTGGTAATCTGCACGGGAACGGCTTTTATTCGGGGTGTAGCGTAGCCTGGTAGCGCGCCTGGTTTGGGACCAGGATGTCGGGAGTTCAAATCTCTCCACCCCGACCAAATTTGGGTATCCGCGGGAGTGCCCGTAGCTCAACCGGATAGAGCACCGGCCTTCTAAGCCGGGGGTTGTGGGTTCGAGTCCCGCCGGGCGCGCCAAATACAGCAGTGCGGCATTGTTTTGATGGTGGCCTTAGCTCAGCTGGTAGAGCATTGGATTGTGATTCCAAGGGTCACGGGTTCGAGCCCCGTAGGCCACCCCATCTTTTGAACGCGCCGTGTCCTAGCGGCCCGTTTAGCGGTTCCTTGAGCCTTTTGCGCCGGGTCTAACCGCTCAAAAGTTCTCGTCGCTGCGCAGGTAACGCCATTGCCCCTGCGTCAAATCGCCGAGCAGCACTTTTCCTATGCGCACGCGTTTCAAGCCCGTCACTTTGAGCCCAACGAGTTCACACATCCGGCGGATCTGGCGTTTCTTGCCTTCGCGCAAAACGAAGCGCAGTTGATCGTCATTCTGCCAATTGACTTCGGCGCGTTTGAGTGGCTCGCCGTCAAGGCTTAATCCGAAATTCAATTGCGCGAGTCCCTCGGAAGACAGCCTGCCTTCCACACGCACGAGATATTCCTTCTCGACGCCGGAATTCTCGCCGATCAGCTTTTTGGCGATACGGCCATCCTGGGTCAGAACCAAGAGACCGGTGGAATCAATATCGAGCCGGCCCGCCGGCGCGAGTCCCTTCAGCTGCGCGGGACTGAATCGCAGCGGCGAACGGTCGCCTTTGAAGTGCGATTGCGCGGTGATTAATGTGATCGCCGGCCGGTAACCTTGCTCGGCCTGTCCGGACACGAAACCGATGGGTTTGTTCAAGAGCACGGTGACGCTGGCCTGCTGCTGCGACTGCGCTGCTTTCGCCAGCGTGATGCGCTGATTCGGAAAAATTCGCGTGCCTAGTTCGGTGATCGCGACGCCGTCCACGAGCACCCAGCCGCGTTTGATGTAATTGTCGGCTTCGCGACGCGAACAGATTCCCTGCTCGGACATCAATTTGGAGACGCGGATCTTTTCCATGAAAGTTGATGCTTGTGCGATATGCTGATTATGCGCCGACACCGGCCGTAATACTCAACGCGACAGCCTCGGCGACCTCGATGCCGTCGACCGCGGCGGACAATATGCCTCCCGCGTAGCCCGCGCCTTCGCCCGCGGGATAGAGTCCGCGCGTATTGAGGCTCTGAAATTGGGTATCGCGCGTGATCCGGATGGGCGACGACGTGCGCGTTTCGACTCCGGTCAGGATGGCGTCACGCATGGCAAACCCCTTGATTTGTTTTTCGAACGCGGGCAGTGCTTCACGAATTGCGTCCACCGCATATGGGGGAATGCAGGCGCTCAGATCGGTCATGCGCACGCCGGGGGTGTAAGAGGGCGCAACGGAGCCAAGCGCAGTCGACGCACGCCCGGCTATAAAGTCACCGACCAGCTGCGCCGGCGCGCAGTAGTTGCGGCCGCCCGCTTCGAACGCAAGCGTTTCCCAGCGGCGCTGATACTCGATTCCGGCAAGCACATCTCCCGGATAATCGGCGGGCGTAATGCCGACCACAATGCCCGCATTCGCATTGCGCTCCGTGCGCGAGTACTGGCTCATGCCGTTCGTCACGACGCGACCCGGCTCGGAAGCGGCCGCGACGACCGTGCCGCCGGGACACATGCAAAAGCTGTAGACGGAACGGCCGTTGCCGCAATGGTGAACCAGCTTGTAATCGGCTGCTCCCAGCAGCGGCGCGCCGGCAAACTTGCCGTAGCGCGCGCGATCGATGAGCGACTGGGGATGCTCGATCCGGAAACCAATCGAAAAAGGTTTCGCTTCGATGTGCACGTTGCGCTCGTGCAGCATCTGGAACGTGTCGCGCGCGCTGTGGCCGATTGCGAGCACGACATGATCTGCGGCGATGGTCTCGCCGCTTGCCAGCGTAACGCCGCGAACCCGGCCGTTTTCGACAACGATATCCACGACTTTGCTCTGGAAACGGATTTCGCCGCCGGCGGCGTGGATCGAGTCGCGCATGTTTTCCACCATGCCGACGAGGCGGAATGTGCCGATGTGGGGTTTGCTCACGTAAAGAATTTCCGCGGGCGCGCCGGCTTTCACGAATTCGGTAAGGACCTTGCGGCCGAGAAAGCGCGGGTCCTTGATCTGGCTGTAGAGCTTGCCGTCGGAAAACGTGCCGGCGCCTCCTTCGCCGAACTGCACGTTCGATTCCGGATTGAGGACGGATTTGCGCCACAGGCCAAAGGTGTCTTTGGTGCGCTCGCGCACCGCTTTGCCGCGTTCGAGAATGAGCGGGTGAAATCCCATCTGGGCAAGGATCAACCCGGCAAACAATCCGCAGGGCCCGGTGCCGATTACGATGGGACGCGGAATATCTGCCGGAGAAGCTTTCGCCACAAATTGATAGCTCATATCCGGCGTTCGCGTGATATGCCGATGCCCAGACAGGCGCTTGAGCAAGACCGCCTCATCGGCGACTTCGACATCCAGCGTGTAGATGAACGCGATGGCGGAGCGGCGGCGCGCATCGACGCCGCGCCGGTATATGGCGTAGCGCACGAGTTCATTCTCGGCAATGCCCAGTCGATCGAGGATGCTCGCCGTGAGCGCAGGCTCGGCGTGATCGAGTGGCAGTTTGATTTCGGTGAGTCTAAGCATGTCCGTTGATATGGGCTCGCACCGCAACAGCGAAGAGGTGCCGGAAATGCGGTGCGCGCGGCACTTTTCGCTTAACGTACCTTCAGGATCCGGTGCTTTTCGCGCTGCCAGTCGCGTTCTTTTTCTGCCTGCCGTTTGTCGTGTTGTTTCTTGCCCTTAGCAAGACCGATTGCCAGCTTGATCTTGCCGCGCTTGAAATGGACGTCCAGCGGCAGCATCGTGTATCCGGCGCGCTCGACGCTGCCGATCAATTTGTTGATTTCCTCTTTGTGCAGCAACAGTTTCCTGATGCGCACCGGATCGGGCTGGAAATGCGTCGATACCGTCGCGAGCGGACTGATATGGCAGCCGATCAGGAAAATTTCTCCGTTGCGTACGATCACGTAGGCCTCTTTGAGCTGAAGGCGGCCGGCGCGTATTGACTTGACTTCCCAGCCTTCCAGCTCGATGCCTGCTTCGAACTGCTGCTCCACGAAGTAATCGTGAAAAGCTTTTTTATTTTGTGCGATGCTCATGTCGGGGTATAGTGGCCGTCAGTCCTGAATTGTATCAGCAACGCTCCGGCGCTCGCCGGCCTTACATCACTCAACCGGTCATGGCGCAAGTAATTAAATCAGTGCTGGTCGCGCATTCGGCGCTGCGCATGTTCGAACTCGTCGATGCGATCGAAAAATACCCCGAATTTCTGCCTTGGTGCGGCGGCAGCGAGTGCGATTTTCGAGACGAGAAAGTCACGCGCGCTACCCTGCACATCAATTACCGCGGCATCCGCCAGAGCTTCAGCACGGAAAACGTAAAAACGCCGCCCGCGCTGATGCAGATACGATTGATCGAAGGGCCGTTCAGAACGCTCGAGGGCAGCTGGCGGTTTACCGACTTGAGCGGCAAAGGCTGCAAGGTGGAATTAAGCCTGCACTATGAATTTTCGAGCCGCCTGCTGGAAAAATTGATCGGGCCGGTATTCGGCTACATTGCGAACAGCATGGTGGACGCGTTCGTGAAGCGCGCGCAGAGCATTTATGGCTGACGAGTCCGGTCCGACGATCGAAGTGCAGATCGTTTATGCGCTGCCGCACGAGCAATTTGCGCAAACGCTGCGGGTCCCCGCGGGCGCTACGCTAGGGCAGGCGATCGAGCAATCCGGCATCGTGCAGCGCTATCCGGAAATCTCACGCGATTCCGCTGCGATCGGCATATTCGGCCGGCGCGCGCAGCCGTCATCTGCACTGCGTGAATTTGACCGTATCGAAATATACCGTCCCCTGATCGCGGATCCGAAGCTGTCCCGCCGCGCGCGAGCGCGGCGGGCGATCAAATCGCCGGCCTGACAACAGCGCCTGAAGCGCGGCGCCTACTTCTTGATACACCACGAGTCGACCGATTTTTGCGCGGCGGCAATCTCGGCTGGTCGGTCCTTGTCTTCCAGCACGGTGCGTTCACCCGTCTTCGGATCGGTGCGTGCAATGCGTTGACCGTCCTGCAACGCGCGCAACTGCGCGCGCGCATCGAGGCAATTGCGTTCGGACTCCTTGGCGTCTGCCTGAGCCTTCTCTTCTTTTTTCTCCGCCTCCTGGCGTTCGAGCGCACGCTTCTTGAAGTCCGCATCGCGCTCGGCCAGCGACTTGGCCGGCGCGGCGGAGGTGGAACCCGAGGCGGGGCCCGGACCCGCGCCGCCTTTCATCAGCTTATTTTCCCTGACGGTACCCGGCGGACAGAATTGCGCGATCGTCTTCGTGCCTTTCACGTCAAAACATTCCATCACCTGGGCGGCGGCGGCGCCCGCGGCCATCAATAGCACACAGCCTGTCAGCAGTTGTTTCATTGATTTTTCCTCTGTGGTGAAGCGGGTGTCCCGTTCGTTCCGCGCGATATTGCAGCGCTAGCAAGCTAGCGATTTTGGCCTGCTTCGTCAATCCTGTGCAGGTCTTAACGGCTGTGTTTGCTTGGCGGTTTACGTCGGTTTGCGTATAATACCGTTTTGCGAGGGAACACCAGATGCGCGTGGTCCAAAAAGCCCTGACCTTCGACGATGTCCTGCTGATTCCCGCCCATTCCACCATCCTGCCCCGCGACGTAAGCCTCACTACCCGGCTCACGCGCACTATCAGTCTCAATATTCCACTGGTGTCCGCCGCTATGGACACCGTCACCGAATCGCGCCTCGCGATCGCTATCGCGCAGGAAGGTGGCATCGGCATCATCCACAAGAACATGACCGCGCGCGCGCAAGCGGCGGAGGTCGCCAAGGTCAAGCGCTTCGAGAGCGGCGTCGTCAAAGACCCGATAACGGTCAAGCCGGACATGAAAGTCCGCGATGTGCTCGCGTTGACCAATCAGCACAAGATTTCCGGTTTGCCGGTGATTGACGCGACGGGCCGCGTGGTCGGCATCGTCACTAACCGCGATTTGCGTTTCGAAACGAATCTTGGGCAACCGGTCAAGAACATCATGACGCCGCGCTCACGGCTGGTCACTGTGCGTGAGGGCGCTACGCGCGAGGACGCCATGGCGTTGATGCACAAGCATCGCCTCGAACGGGTGCTGGTCGTGACCAGGAACTTCGAGTTGCGCGGGCTGATTACGGTCAAGGATATTCAAAAATCGACCGAACATCCAAGCGCGTGCAAGGACAAGCTGGGGCGTTTACGCGTCGGGGCGGCGATCGGGGTCGGCGAGGGTACCGAGGAGCGGGCGGCAGCGCTGATCGAGGCCGGCGTTGACGTCATCATCGTCGATACCGCGCACGGGCACGCGCAAGGCGTGCTTGACCGGGTCAAATGGGTGAAGAAGACCTTCCCGAAAGCGCAAGTCATCGGCGGGAATATCGCGACCGCCAGCGCCGCGAAAGCACTCGTCGACCACGGCGCCGATGCGGTTAAGGTCGGCATCGGGCCGGGCTCCATTTGCACCACGCGGATCGTCGCGGGCGTCGGCGTGCCGCAGATCAGCGCCGTCCAGAATGTCGCCAAGGCGCTGGAAAAAACCAATGTCCCGCTGATCGCGGACGGCGGCATCCGGTTTTCAGGCGACATCGCGAAGGCGCTGGCCGCCGGCGCGCACTCCGTGATGATAGGCGGACTGTTTGCCGGCACCGAAGAGGCACCGGGGGAAACCGAGTTGTATCAGGGCCGCTCGTACAAATCCTACCGCGGCATGGGTTCGCTGGGCGCGATGCAGCAGGGCGCGGCCGACCGTTATTTCCAGGATGCCGAGGAAGCCACGGAGAAACTCGTGCCCGAAGGTGTCGAAGGCCGCGTGCCGTACAAGGGCGGAGTGGTGCCGCTGATCCAACAATTGATGGGCGGCCTGCGCGCAAGCATGGGTTATACGGGCTGCAATGCGATCGAGGAAATCCGCAGCAAGGCCGAATTCGTCGAGATCACTCATGCGGGAATCCGCGAGTCCCACGTGCACGACGTGCAGATTACGAAGGAAGCGCCGAATTACCGTGTCGAGTAGCCGACGGTTGCAGACGTAATTGCCGGCAACGCATTGCGCGTTGCCGCGTTTTTTTCCGAGCCTGAATAGCTGAATTGCGAATCATGAAATGCCGCATCAAAAAATCCTGATACTCGATTTCGGCGCGCAATATACGCAACTGATCGCGCGACGTGTGCGCGAGGCGAGCGTGTATTGCGAACTGCATCCCCACGACGCAAGTGACAGCTTCGTGCGGGAATTCGCCCCGGCAGGGATCATATTGTCCGGCGGTCCCGCTTCCGTATGGGAAGGCGGGACGCCGCGCGCGCCGAAAGCGGTGTTCGAACTCGGGGTGCCCGTGCTCGGCATCTGCTACGGCATGCAAACCATGGCCGAGCAACTGGGCGGCAAAGTCGAGAGCGGAAAAGTGCGCGAATTCGGTTATGCCGAGGTGCGCGCGCAAGGACACTCAGGGTTGTTGAAAGATATCCAGGATCGCGTCAACAATGAAGGCCATGGCCTGCTCGATGTCTGGATGAGCCACGGCGACAAGGTCACCGCGCTGCCGTCAGGCTTCAGAATCATTGCAAGCAACGCGGCATGCCCGATTGCCGGAATGGCCGATGAAGCCCGCCGCTTCTATGGGGTACAGTTTCATCCCGAAGTTACCCATACGTTGCAGGGCAAGGCGATCATCGAGCGATTCGTTCACGATATCTGCAAGCTCGACGGCGATTGGAGCATGCCGGGTTACGTCGACGAAGCCATCGGCAAGATCCGGTCGGAAGTCGGCGCCGAAGAGGTGCTGCTCGGCCTGTCCGGCGGAGTCGATTCGGCGGTGGCAGCCGCGCTGCTGCATCGCGCGATAGGCAAACAACTGACCTGCGTGTTCGTCGACAATGGGCTCTTGCGCCTGAACGAGGCGGAGCAGGTGATGCAGACATTCGCGCGCGGGCTCGGCGTGAAAGTTATCCATGTCGACGCGTCGCGTCATTTTCTCGATGCACTTGCCGGCGTGGAAGATCCGGAACAGAAGCGAAAGATCATAGGGCGGGTCTTTGTCGAAGTGTTCCAGCGCGAGTCGGCAAAAGTGCCAGCCGTAAAGTGGCTGGCCCAAGGGACCATCTATCCCGATGTGATCGAATCGGCCGGCGCGAAAACCAAAAAAGCACACACGATCAAATCGCACCATAACGTTGGCGGCCTGCCCGAAACGCTGCATTTGAAATTGCTCGAACCATTGCGCGAATTGTTCAAGGACGAAGTGCGCGAGTTGGGGTTGGCGCTGGGCTTGCCGCACGATATGGTGTTTCGGCATCCGTTCCCGGGCCCCGGCCTCGGTGTGCGGATTCTGGGAGAAGTTAAAGCCGCCTATGCGGATTTATTGCGCCGTGCGGACGCCATTTTTATCGACGAGTTGCGCAACGCCGGTTGGTACGACAGGACCGCGCAGGCTTTTGTCGTATTCCTGCCCGTGCGTTCGGTCGGTGTGATGGGCGATGGACGCACGTACGAAAACGTTGTCGCGTTGCGCGCCGTGCAAACCACCGATTTCATGACCGCCCAATGGGCGGAATTGCCGCACAGCCTGC
>CAZEAX010000197.1:0-8813 GCA_964510405.1 uncultured Streptomyces sp.
CGATTAACGACGGAATGAGTGCGGGGCGGGTTAATTGCCCATTGGGGTGGTTAATTTTGACGGGCATGATGGCGGGTTGCGCCGCCGTTGCACCGCCCGCGCAGACCAAGACTGCCCCGGACGCGACTGAGATTGAACGCCAGAGTCTAGAAATTGCGCGGCTCGAAGCGCAAATCAATAAGGATTGGGAGGTCTACCAAAAATACCCGCGCCGGCGCTTTGTCGGCGCCCGCTCGCAAGAGTATCGCTTTGCACGCTATATGGAAGATTGGCGTCAGAAGATTGAGCGCGTCGGTACGCTTAATTTTCCGCCGGCAGCGCGCGACCAGGGCCTCTACGGTAGCCTGCAACTCACGGTCTCGATCAGGGCCGACGGCGCGGTCGATAGCGTCGAGATCAACAGGTCTTCGGGGCATAAGATTCTGGACGACGCAGCCATTCGCACAGTTCATCTCGCGGCGCCGTATGAACCATTTCCACCTGACATTGCTAAAGACACTGACATCCTGAGCATTACCCGCACCTGGACCATTACGCGTTCCGATCAAGTATCCGCAGAGTAACGGGTACAATCGCAGTCTATGACTGACCGCTACGCCGTGGTGGGCAATCCCGTCGCCCACAGCCTCTCGCCTGTAATCCACGCCGCGTTCGCGCGCCAGACGGGGCAGGACATCGAATACGGCAAACTGCTTGTGCCGCTCGGCGGATTCGCCGCCACGATCGATAAATTTCGCGGCGACGGCGGCAAGGGCGTGAACGTGACCGTTCCGTTCAAGTTCGACGCATTCCGTTTTTGCGAACCCAGGGCTTCCGCGATCGACGCCGGAGCGGTCAACACGCTCGATTTTCGCGATGGAGAAATACTCGGTTACAACACCGACGGGATCGGTTTGGTCACCGACCTCGAACGCAATCTCGGATTTGCGATTCGCGACAAGCGCGTGCTGATCATGGGCGCGGGCGGCGCGACGTACGGCGTCATGCATCCGATACTTAAGGCGCAGCCGAAATTACTGGTCGTCGCGAACCGAACCGTGGAAAAGGCTCGCAGTCTCGTGGAGAGTGCAAAGCGGAAATTTTCAGGCGGCGATATATCGGCCGTGTTCTATCCGGCACTCGGTGGAATGCAATTCGATCTCGTGATCAACGCGACATCCGCCGGATTGCGCGACGAAATGCCGCCATTGCCGGAAGGTGTCTTTGCCGCCGGCGCGCTGGCGTACGATATGGTTTATGGTAAAGCGACGCCATTCATGGCGTTCGCGCAAAATCGCGGGGCGCGCACTTCGGATGGTCTCGGCATGCTGGTCGAGCAGGCGGCGGAAGCGTTTTCGATCTGGCGCGGGGTGCGGCCGGACACGCGGCCGGTGGTCGAAAAATTGCGGATCCGGACTTAAACATTCGAGTTCGGTAAGGGCCATGTCAATACCTGCGTTCCTGAATTCGCCGGCGTCATGCTGAAATTTCTGTGGCGATCCATCTGGTACCCGCTGCTGTTCGCGGTCATCGCGCTGGTGCTCGTCCAGTTCTGGTTCCTGATACACATCTGGTACTGGGTCGATCATGATCCGGGGACCACAGCCTTCATGCACTCGCGCCTGGAGCATATCCGGGAGAAAAACCCGGGCGCGGTGCTGCAACATCAGTGGGTGCCGTACAACCGCATCGCCCTTAGTCTCAAGCGCGCAATCGTCGCGGCCGAGGATGCCAAGTTCCTCGATCATGAGGGTTTCGATTGGGAAGGCATTCAGAAGGCGTACGAAAAAAACCTGAAGAAAGGCAAAATCGTATCGGGCGGTTCGACCATCAGCCAGCAGCTCGCGAAAAACCTGTTCCTCTCCGGGGAGCGCACGTGGTGGCGCAAGGCGCAGGAAGCGGTCATTACCGTCATGATTGAAACCATCATGACGAAACGCCGCATCCTCGAAATTTATCTGAACGTGATCGAATGGGGTAACGGCGTGTTCGGCGCCGAAGCGGCCGCGCATTATCATTTCGAGACGAGCGCGGCGACCCTGTCCGCCGAGCAGTCGGCGCAACTCGCGGCGATGGTGCCGAGCCCGCGTCGCTACGGCCGCGGCAGCGATACGCCGTACCTGCAAAGGCGCACCGAAATAATTTTGTCGCGCATGAACGCGGCCGCCGTGCCATGAGCGCCTCCGCATTGATCGTGTTCGCCAAGCGCGAATGCCAGACCTGTACGATGCTGGAGTCACTGTTCGGCGCGCTCGCGCGCAGCAATGATGCGCCGGCGCGGTTCTACGTGCAGGACGATCCGGAATTTCTCGGCGCCCTCGGCGCGGTTTACGACGCCGATCTCGAGCAATCGTTTCGTGCGGGCATCGAGACGGTTCCGACGCTGATCCGCTATGAAGACGGCTGCGAAGTCGCGCGCACCGACGGCTGGGACCGCGCCGAATGGCGGCGCATAACGGGCATCGCCGAACTCGGCGCCGGCTTGCCCGTGTTCCGCCCCGGTTGCGGCTCGAAAAGCGTCGAACCCGGCGTGGCGGAACATTTGCGCGCGCGCTTCGGCGATACGGGCCTGCTCGCGCGGCCCGTTGAAATCGGCGAGTGGGACGATCCCGTCGAGGCTTGCTTCGAGCGCGGCTGGAGCGACGGATTGCCCGTGACGCCGCCGACCGATGCGCGCATCTTGCGCATGCTTGCCGGCACCCGCCGCCAGCCTGACGAAATCGTCGGCAAGGTGCCGCCCAACCTTGCCGAATGCACGGTGGAAAAGGCCGCGATCAATGCCGTAATGGCGGGCTGCAAACCCGAATATCTGCCGGTCGTGCTGGCCGCGCTGGAAGCGGCGCTAAAGCCGATTTTCACGATGCACGGTTTGTTGTGCACGACATGTTTTTCGGGGCCGGTCATCGTGGTAAACGGTCCAATCGCGAAACGAATCGGCATGAACTGGGGCATCAATGCGCTCGGGCAGGGCAATCGCGCGAATGCTACGATCGGCCGTGCGCTGCAATTGATCATCCGCAATGTCGGCGGCGGCAGGCCCGGCGAACTCGATCGCGCGACGCTCGGCGGGCCCGGCAAGTACACGTTCTGTTTTGCGGAAGACGAGACCGATCCCGCCTGGACGCCGCTCGCGGTTGCGCGCGGAATTGCGCGCGGCAAATCCGCCGTGACTTTGTTTCAGGGCGACGGCATCCAGGGTTTTGTCGACCAGCGTTCGCGCACGCCGGAAGAGCTCACGCGCTCGCTTGCGATGTCGCTCGTCGCCGTGGCGCATCCCAAGCTTGCGCAGTTCACCAATGCGATGCTGGTGCTGTCGCCCGAGCATTACGCAATTTTCCGTGCGGCCGGCTGGAATCGCGCGCGCATCGAAAGCGAATTGCACCGAGCGCTGACAAGGCCGGGCAAGGACCTGGTGCACGGCGCGCAGGGTGTGGGCGAGGGTATTGCGCCGGCACGCGCGGGCGAAATGGTCCCCAAGTTCTGGCCTGACGGGCTCTTGATCGTGCGTGCGGGCGGCGCGGCCGGCCTCTTTTCCGCCATACTCGCCGGCTGGACGGGCGGGCGTTTTCGCGACGAATCGCAACCGGTTACGACGGAGATACGAGAATGAAAAACGAATTGCTGCGTGATCCGACCGCGGAGACGGCGCCGCTGCGGCGCGCGCGACGCGCACCGCCGGCGACGCTCGCCGGCATCACGGTAGGGCTGCTCGATATCGGCAAGACGCGCAGCGATGAATTTCTCGACCGCGTCGAAATGCGGCTGGGCGAGCGCGGGCTTGTGACGCGGCGTTATAAAAAGCCGACAAATGCGAAGACTGCGCCGCTCGAACTCCTGCAGAAAATCGCGGCCGAAGCCGCGGTCGTCGTCATCGGGCTTTCCGACTGAGGGTCCTGCACGTCGTGCAGTTTGCACGACCTCGTGGATCTCGACAGTCGCGGCATACCCGGCGTCAACGTGGTGACTACGGAGTTTTGCGACGCCGCCGCTGCGCAGGCACAGGCGCTCGGTTTCGAGCCGGCCATCGTGTGGGTGTCGCATCCCATTCAGAACCGCACGCCCGCCGAACTCGCCGCGCTCGCCGATGCAGCGATTCCGCCGCTGCTTGGTTTGCTGATGGCGCCCGCAACAGTGCGCGATTAGTCGACGATGAAGAGCTTCACGCCGGTCGCGGTGTAAGAACGGTGAGCTTCGGCGTTGTCGGCGACCTGGTAACTCATGCCCGGAGTCAGCCGGAATTTGCGGCCGTCCTGCAGTTCCGATTCAAATTCCCCTTCGAGCACGAGCACGATATGGCCCTTGCTGCACCAGTGGTCGGCAAGATAGCCGGGCGAATATTCGACCATGCGCACGCGCATGCCGCCGAATTCCCGCGTGCGCCAGTACGCTTTGCCGGTGGTTCCCGGATATTCGACGGGGTCGACTTTCGACCATTCGGTGACGCCAAACGGAATGCCGGAAATATTCATGTCGGGATGACCGGTGGGGAGAAGCCTGAATTGTATCGTGCGCCACCGCGCATCGTGATTTTTGCGCGCGCACGTTGCATGACTTGACCATGAGTGGCCGGCGGAATAATCTCCGTCGGGTATCCACGCGCGCGAAATTGCGCTGTAGCGCGGACGCAAATTAACGAGAGGAGCTGTGATCAAACTCACCCCGCCGGCTGCATGCGCAGTAATGCTCGGTTGCATCGCTGGTTCAATCGCGTGCGCGGCCGAATCCGCGCTGGTTCCATATCGTGTCGAGAACGGCGAGATCCGTGCGCCGCTAACCCGTGACGCAGGCGACGCTGCCCGCGGCAAGGCGGCGGTGTTGAGCCGCGACGGCGGTAATTGTTTTCTGTGCCACACCGTACCCGACGCAGGCGAAACGCCCCTCGGCAATATCGGCCCGCCGCTGGCCGGAGTGGGCAAACGGCTGTCCGCCGCACAGTTGCGGATGCGGCTTGTCGATTCAACGCGCCTTAACCGCGCGAGCGTGATGCCTGCTTATTACCGGGTAAAAGGCCTGCAGCGCGTCGCGCCCGCGTATGCCGGCAAGCCGCTGCTCACCGCGCAGCAGGTGGAAGACGTGATCGCTTATTTGCTGACGCTGCGCAATTAGTCCCGTGCTTAAGAATTTTACCCGCCGCAACTTTCTTGCCCGCCTGCTGACCGTCTTCGCGTGGCCGTTTACGCAGACGCGTGCCGCCGACGCGCCGGCCGAATCGGTCGAGGTCATGCTTTTGAAAGTTACGGGCGGCGCCAGGGTGGAAGCAGGACGGGTCAAGCTCGAGCTGCCGCTGCTCGCGGACAACGGCAACTCGGTCAGTCTCAAAGTCAGCATTGACAGCCCGATGACACCGCAGAATTACGTCAAGAGCATCCATCTCTACGGCCCGCGCAATCCGCGCCCCAATATCGCGAATTTTTACCTCGGGCCGCGCGCTGGCCGAGCGCAGGTCAGCACTCGCGTGAGGCTCGGCGGCAGTCAGCGCGTGTTGGCGGTGGCGGCGTTGTCGGACGGCACGTTCTGGTCGGCAAGCGCCGACGTGGTGGTGACTTTGTCCGCCTGTTACGACGCGACCTGAAGCATGACTGCGCGCATCCAGGTTCCGGCCAAGGCCAAACGCGGCGAGGTCATCGAGATTCGCATCGCGATCCAGCATCCGATGGAAACGGGCTTCCGCTTCGACGACGGCGGACGCGCGATTCCGAAAAACGTCGTCAACCAGCTCGTATGCCGCTACAACGGCGTCGAGATATTCCGCGCCGAGATGGGCTCGGGCATCGCCGCCAATCCGTTTCTGGATTTCTTCACGGTGGCGGAGGCGAGCGGCGAACTCGTTTTCGATTGGGTTGACGACCAGGGCCAGACCGGCTCGGAGCGCGCGGCGCTCACGGTGACCGGATGATGGTGCGGTGGCTGCTGCGCGGCGCGCTCGTCACGGCGTTCGCATTGCATTGCGCCGCCGGCCACGCCCAACAGGCGGTCAGGCCGCAGCCGCTCAAATCCGGGCTCGATTTCACGGGTCCCGAGGTGCGCGAATTGCAGCACGACGATTTCGCCAATCCCGGCATGTTGTGGATTTCTCGTGGTGAAGCGCTGTGGCAGGAAGCCGCCGGTCCCGGCCGCAAGTCGTGCGCCGGTTGTCACGGCGAGGCGAAGACCGGCATGCAAGGTGTCGCCACGCGCTATCCGCGCATCGATGAGGGCAGCGCGCGCCTGATCAACCTCGAGGGCCGCATCCAGCAATGCCGCGAGAGCCGCCAGCAGGCGGAGCCGTTCAAGTATGAGTCGGCGGAACTGCTGGCGCTTACCGCTTATGTGGCGCAGCAATCGCGCGGCATGCCGATGAGCGTGGCCATCGACTGGCAGAATCGCCACAATTTCGAAGCCGGGCGTGCGATGTACTACCGCCGCATGGGACAGATGAACCTATCCTGCGCGCAGTGCCACCAAGACAATTGGGGCAGGAAGCTCGGACCCGAGACCATCAGCCAGGGGCACGGGGTCGCGTATCCGATTTACCGGCTCGAATGGCAGACGATGGGGTCGCTGCACCGGCGCTTCCGCAGCTGTCTCTCGGGCGTGCGCGCCGAACTCATGCCGCAGGGGTCACCCGAATTCCTCGACCTCGAGTTGTACCTCGCGTGGCGCGCGGGCAACCTGCCGATCGAAACGCCGGGCGTCAGGCGCTAGCGCAATGGCGCGTTAGATAGTTTAACGCAGTGATGCGTTGATTTTTTCCAGCGCGACCGAGCCGGGGCACAATTCGCGCTCGGACAGGCGATTCAACGGCGCGTCTACCGTATTCAGATGTTCGTGCAGATCCGATGAATTGGGATCGACGTACAGCAGCCCGGTCACGACCTCGCCGCGCGCGTGATGCTGCTGGATATAATCCATCGCTTTCAAGCGGTCGGTGGCGTCGTATTCCGGATGCAGTTTTCTGAGCCGTAGCACGCTGCCATCGTGCTGGGTGACGGTGGTCACCGTGCCCGGCGCGTAATCGGTCGTGATTTCTTCGCGGCCGGTGATGAAGTCGAGCCGGTTCACCGCCTCGTTATGCTCGCGCACGTAGTCGTAGCTCTTGGTCGAGCCGGAATGATTGTTGAACGCGACGCACGGCGACACGACGTCGATGAATGCGGCGCCCTTGTGTTCGATGGCCGCTTTGATGAGCGGAACGAGCTGGTGCTTGTCGCCGGAGAAACTCCGCGCGACGAAGCTCGCACCCAACTGCAGCGCGAGCCCGACCATGTCGATCGGTTCGTCGCTGTTGGCGATGCCGCGCTTGGATTTCGACCCCTTGTCGGCGGTGGCGGAGAACTGGCCCTTGGTGAGGCCGTAGACGCCGTTGTTTTCGACGATGTAAACCATGTTGACGCCGCGGCGCATGCAATGCGCGAACTGGCCCAGCCCGATCGACGCGGAATCGCCGTCGCCCGACACGCCGAGATACAGCAGCTCGCGGTTGGCGAGGTTGGCGCCGGTGGCCACCGACGGCATGCGGCCGTGCACGCTGTTGAAGCCGTGCGAATTGCCGAGGAAGTAGTCGGGCGTTTTCGACGAGCAGCCGATGCCGGACAGCTTGGCGACCTTGTGCGGCTCGATGTTGGTTTCCCAGCATGCCTGGATGATCGCTGCCGAAATCGAATCGTGCCCGCAGCCCGCGCACAGCGTCGAAATCCGGCCCTCGTAGTCGCGTCGCGTATGGCCGACGGTGTTCTTCGGCAGGTCCGGATGATGGAGCTTCGGTTTGGCGAGATATGTCATGACACCACCTTCTTGAGCGGAACGACCGTGCGCGCAGCGGCGTGCTGCGAAATCTGGTCGACGATGAAGCGTGCGGTAATCGGCGTGCCGTCGTAATGCAGCACGGACAGGAGGCGCGACGGATTGATCTTGGCCTCGTTGACGAGCAGCGTTTTCAACTGCGCGTCGCGGTTCTGCTCGATCACGAACACCCACGGATGCGAAGCGACGAAATCGTTGATCTCATCCTGGAACGGGAACGCCCGCACGCGCAGTGCGTTGACGTGAATGCCGCGCGACGCGAGCACGTCGAGAGCTTCCTGCATCGCGGGGCTGGTCGAGCCGTAGAAGATCGCGCCGAAGCGTGCCGGTTTTTCCGCCGGGTAGAGCAGCGGCGCGGGCACCAGTTTTTTCGCGGTGTCGAACTTGCGCAAGAGGCGCTGCACGTTGTCGATGTAATCCGGGCCGGTTTCGCTGTAGCCCGCGTAGCGGTTCTTGGTCGTGCCGCGCGTAAAGTAGCCGCCGCGCGTCGCGTGGGTGCCGGGGTAAGTGCGGTAGGCGATGCCGTCGCCGTCGACATCGAGGTAGCGCCCGAAGTCGCGGCCGGTGTCGAGCATTGCGGCAGTCATGATCTTGCCGCGGTCGTAGACCGCCTTGTCGTCCCATTGGAACGGGGCGCACAGGCGCGTGTTCATGCCGATGTCGAGATCGGTCATCATGAAAATCGGCGTCTGCAGCCGCTCGGCGAGATCGAACGCCTTGGCCGTGAACTCGAAACACTCGGTCGGATCTTCCGGGAACAGCAAGACGTGCTTGGTGTCGCCGTGCGACGCATAGGCGCAAGCGATGATGTCGGACTGCTGAGTGCGGGTCGGCATGCCGGTCGACGGGCCGCCGCGCTGCACGTTGACGATTACCGCGGGAATTTCGGCGAAATAGGCGAGCCCGATGAATTCGGTCATCAGCGAAATACCGGGGCCGGACGTCGCGGTAAACGCGCGCGCGCCGTTCCAGCTCGCGCCGATGACCATGCCAATCGAGGCGAGTGCGTCTTCGGCCTGCACGCTCGCGAATTTGTTTCTGCCGTTGGCGGG
>CAZEAX010000198.1:0-8810 GCA_964510405.1 uncultured Streptomyces sp.
CGCCAGCAGCGCTTTTTCGACCGCCGGCTCGTGCACTGCCGCCGCGTCCGCCGCGAAACCATGTTCCGCGGCGAATTTTTCCCACTGCCTGCGGTTCAAGGTCGTCAGCACGCTCAAGTACGGCTTGCCTTCGCCGATCAGCATCACCTGTTCGAACAGGGTATCGTTGGAAATTGCCGCTTCGATGTCGACCGGCGGAATTTTTTCGCCGTTCGACATGACGATGATCTCTTTGAGCCGGCCCGTGATGAAGACATGGCCGCCCTCGTCGATGCGCGCGGTGTCGCCCGAGTTCAACCAGCCGTCCGCGCCTATCATCGCGCGCGTCGCTTCCTCGTTGTTCCAGTAGCCGAGCATCACGTTGGGGCCCTTGATCATGAGCGCGTCCTTGTCGCCTACCCTGATTTCGACGCCGGGCACCGCCTTGCCGACGCTTGCCGGCACGTTGTCCTGCGGCCTGTTCGCGCACGCTACCGGACTCGTCTCGGTCATGCCGTAACCCTGCAGGACGTTCAGGCCGAGCGCGATGAAGACGCGCGAAATTTCGGGCGACAAAGCAGCGCCGCCCGACAGCGCGGCACGCAACCTGCCGCCCAGCCGCGCGAGCACCTGCCGGGCGACGAGCGCATCGAGCAGCGGCCACAGCAGGAAAGACAGCCGCCAGTTGGCGCGGCCCTGCAGATACTCGAAGCGCGCAAAGCCGATGTCGACCGCCAGCGCGAACAACTTTTGCTTGAGCTTCGAGGCATCGTCGAGCTTCGACTTGATGCCGGTGTAGATGCGTTCGTAAATCCGCGGCACCGAAATCAGCACGGTCGGCCGCACCTGCTGCAGGTCCTCCCCCAATTGCTGGACCGAGCGCGCAAACGTCATCGTCGACCCTGACATGATCGTGAGGTAATAGCCGCACGTGCGCTCGAAGGTATGCGACAACGGCAAAAACGACAGGAAGAGATCGCGCGGCTCGATGGTCATGACCTGCAGGCATGCGGCCGCGTTGGTCAGAATGTTGCGGTGGCTCAGCATCACGCCCTTGGGCCGCCCGGTGGTCCCCGACGTATAAACGATGGTGGCCAGCGCCGCGGGATCGCGCGGCACGTGGCGGGTTGCGCCGCCTTCGTCCGGCAACCATTGCTCGACCGATTGCAGCCGCCGCTCGGCGGTCGCCGCCGGCTGCGCTTCGACGGTGAGTATGCGCACCAGACAACCCAGATGATCGCGCACCGGCGCAAACGCTTTCCACTGCTCGTTGGTGCCCAGCAGCAGCACCTTGCAGTTGGCGTCGTTGAGGATATAGGCGACGTTGTCGCAGCGGTCCTGGGTATACAGCGGCACGACTATCAGGCCCAGTCCCAGCGCCGCCTGGTCGAAGATCACCCATTCGTGCGAATTGCGCAGCATCACCGCGACACGGTCGCCGGCCGTCAGCCCGTCGCGCTCGAGCGCGGCCTGCCAGCGCGCGATCTGGCGGTCGATTTGCGCCCACGTGTAGTCGCGCCAGTTCGCGTGCGGCTGGTTGAAGTCGCGATACGCGACGGCCTCGGGCGTGCGCGCGGCGCGCTCGCGAAACAACCCGTCCAGCGTCACCGCTTCCTCCGGCGATATCGCCCGGCCCATCGCTGCCGTCATGACTGCCCCTCGGTATACAGTCTCTTCAGTCCGGTCAGGCTTCAATCCAGGTACAGGTCCGGATAAAGTCGCGCGCCCGGCGTTACCGCGTAGTGCGCAAAATCGGCGACGCCTGCTTCGCGCAATACTGCCTCATCGATATAGAAATTGCCAGTATGCCGGCGGCTGTCGCGGTTGAAAATTGCATACGCGGCGTCGGCCATGATCGCGGGCTTGCGGCTGGCGCGCAGGATCTCCGCCGGAAAATTCACCTCGATCGCCGCCGTCGCGATGGTCGTGCGCGGCCACAGCGAATTGACCGCGATGCCGCGCTCGGCCAGCTCCGCCGCCATGCCGAGCGTGCACATGCTCATGCCGTATTTCGACATCGTATAAGCGGTGTGATTCCTGAACCATTTCGGATCGAGGTTCAGCGGCGGCGACAGGTTCAGGATATGCGGGTTCGGCGATTTCACGAGGTGCGGAATGCACGCCTGCGACGACGCATAAGTGCCGCGCACGTTGACGCCGAACATCAGGTCGAAGCGCTTCATCGGCGTTTGCAGCGTGCCCGTCAGCATGATGGCGCTTGCATTATTGACGAGGATATCGATGCCGCCGAACCGGGCGACCGCGATCTCGACCGCCGCCTGCACCGAGCTTTCTTCGCGCACGTCGACCTGCACGGCGAGCGCGTGTCCGCCGGCCTCTTCGACCTCGGTGGCGACCGTATGTATCGTGCCTGCAAGTTTTGCGTGCGGCTCGACGGTTTTCGCGGTCACTACGATGTTGGCGCCGTCCCGCGCGCACTTCAACGCGATCTCGCGGCCGATGCCGCGGCTCGCGCCCGTGATGAATATGGTTTTGCCTTTCAGCGACATCGTATATTTCCCGTGATTTCGTAATGAAAAAGTTACCCGTAGATTGAATTGTGAAGAGGGAATTTCCTTCGCCCTTCCCCCTTCACCTCTCACTCCCCGCGAAAGCGGGGCTTGCGCTTCTCGACGAAAGCCGTGACGCCTTCCGCGAGATCCTGCGTGCGCGCGCAGCGCCCGAATGCCTGCGCTTCGGCGGCTAGTTGCGCGGTGAGCGGACGCTCGAACGTGCGATTGACGAGCGCTTTGGTTTCGCCGTACGCAACCGTCGGTCCGTTGACGAGCCGGTCCACAATTTTGCCGGTTGCCGTCGCGAGTTCCGCATCCGGCACGACCCAGTTGACGAGACCTGCATCGAGCGCAGTCTGCGCGTCGAAAGTGTCCGACAGCATCATCAACTCGAGCGCCTTGCGCGTGCCGACGATGCGCGGCAGGAAATAAGTGCTGCCACCGTCGGGGCTGGTCGCGATCTTGCTGTATGCGAGCGTGAATTTGGTGTCCGCCGCGGCGATCGCGAGATCCGCCGCCGCGAGCAGGCTGATGCCCGCACCCGCGACCGCGCCATGAACGCTCGCGAGCACGGGCTTGGCCGCCTCGCGCAGTGCGACGATCGCATGATGCAGTTCGGCGGCCAGTTTCTCGACCATGGCCGGCAACGCGGGCAGATTGGCGTGAAACAGCGCGACATCGCCGCCGGCCAGAAATGCGGGTCCGTTGCCGCGCAGCACGATGACGCGCACCGCCGCGTCGTCACGGGCTTCCTCGCATACGGCGCGCAATCGCGCAATCATCTCCGCATCGAGCGCGTTCATGACGTGCGGGCGATTGAGCGTGATGGTCGCCGCGCCTTCGGCTGCCGTATATGTCAGCGATTCAGAACTCATTTTAAAATCCCAAACGGCATTGCGCCGCAGATGAACGCAGATAAACGCGGATGAATTCGACAAACATTCTTACGCCCGCACTTGATTTGTATCTGCGTTTATCCGCGTTTATCTGCGGCTAAGAACTATCAAAAGCTCATTTACGTCCCAGCACTCCGCGCAACGCCTCGAACGTGACCGCCTGCGTGGTCTGGAAAATCTCGGATTTGCCGAGGTCGCGCGGAAAGTCGTCGACCATGATGACTTTGCGCCGCAGCGCGTGCGCTCGATCGAGCATGCCCGACTCGGCCTCGGTGATCACGCCGTGCATCACCGCCTGCTGCGCAAGGTCGTCTGCGAAGCGGCCGCCGATCGTGCCGGCTTTCGCGGCGCCGCGAATTTTCGCTTCGACCGCTTCGGCCGCGACCACCGCGCGCAGCGCGGCTTCGAGCGCGCCGACGGGTTCGTCTTCCGTTTTCGGAATAAAAACACCGGCGGTCAGGCGGTCGCGCGCGGGCCCCGGTGCGAGCAGCGTTTGCACGACCGCGTGGCCGAGCTGGTCGCGCGGCGGATCGAACTCGCGGCCGTACGCAAAAATCACGTAGCGCATCGCGCCGGCGACGAACCGGTTCGGCAGATTGTCGAATAGGCCATGGAATGCCTGCTCGATTTTATGCAATGCGTCCTGCATCGCCCAGTGCAGGAGCGGGAGGTCGTCCGCGGGCCGCCCGCTGTCTTCGTAACGCTTCAACACCGCCGATGCGAGGTACAACCAGCTCAATACATCGCCCAGGCGTGCCGACAGCCGCTCGCGGCGCTTCAACGAACCGCCGAGCACGAACATCGCGGCGTCCGACATCAGCGCAAAGGCGCTGGATAGCCGCGTCAGCTGCTGATAGTAGCGATGCGTATGGGCGTCGCCCGGCGCCGCGACGAAAACCGCGCGCGTGAGCCCCATCCACGCCGTCCGCGCGAAATTGGACACGACGAATGCGACGTGACCGAAGAAGGCAGTGTCGAAATCCGCGAGCGCTTTGTGCTGAGCCGTTTCGCGGGTCGCGGCGATTTCTTTCAGCACGTACGGATGCCCGCGGATCGCGCCCTGCCCGAAAATAATCATCGAGCGCGTGAGGATGTTCGCGCCCTCGACCGTGATCGCGATCGGCACGCTCTGGTAGCCGCGCGCGAGGTAGTTGCTGGGCCCCATGCAGATGCCCTTGCCGCCGTGCACGTCCATCGCATCGTTCATGACGATGCGCGCAAGCTCGGTCAGATGGTATTTGACGATCGCCGATACGACCGACGGCTTTTCGCCCAGATCGATTGCGCCGGCGGTCATCACGCGCGCGGCTTCCATCAAATAAGTATGGCCGCCGATGCGCGCGATCGCCTCTTCGACGCCTTCGAAATTCCCGACCGACATCTTGAACTGCGTACGCACGCGGCCGTAGGCGCCGGTCGTCAGCGCGCACAGCTTCGCCATGCCCGTGCCGTTGCCCGGCAGCGAAATCGAGCGCCCGGCGGCGAGGCAGTTCATCAGCATTTTCCAGCCTTGTCCGACGTAATCGACGCCGCCGATCACGTAATCCATCGGGATGAACACGTCCTTGCCGCAGTTCGGTCCGTTCATGAACACCGCGTTGAGCGGCAGATGGCGGCGCCCGATCTGCACGCCCGGCGTTTTGGTCGGGATCAACGCGAGCGTGATGCCGACGTCGTCATGCTGACCGAGAATGTGGTCGGGATCGTATAAGCGAAACGCGAGACCGAGCAAGGTCGCGATCGGCCCCAGCGTTATATAGCGCTTCTCCCACGTCAGGCGGATGCCGAGCACGCCGGGCTTGCCTTCCCATTCGGCGCGGCACACCACGCCGAAATCCGGAATGCCGCCGGCATCCGAGCCCGCTTCGGGACTCGTGAGCGCGAAGCACGGCATCTCCAAACCCTTCGCGAGGCGAGGCAGGTAATAATTTTTCTGCTCATCGGTGCCGTAATGCAACAGCAGTTCCGCCGGCCCGAGCGAGTTCGGCACCATCACCGACACCGCCGCCGTGCCGCTGCGCGACGTAAGCTTGGTCACCACTTCCGAATGCGCGAGCGCTGAAAATCCCAGCCCCCCGAATTGCTTCGGGATGATCATCCCGAGAAAACCCTGGTCCTTGATGAACTGCCAGACGTTCGGCGGCAGATCGTGCAGTTCGTGCGTGATCTGCCAGTCGTTGAGCATCGCGCATACTTCTTCGACCGGCCCTTCAACGAATGCCTTCTCGCCGGCGGTCAGCGTCGGCTTGGGAAACGCGAGCAGCTTGTTCCAGTCGGGGTTGCCGCTGAACAGATCGCCGTCCCACCAGACTGTCCCCGCATCGAGCGCTTCCTGCTCGGTTTGCGAAACGTGCGGCAGTATGCGGCGGAACAACGCAAGCAACGGCGCGCTCATAACCGCCAGCCGGACCGGCGACGGGTTGAGCAGCAGCGCGCCGAGCGCGAACACCACCCACAGCGCCATCAACACAGACTGCGAAATATCCCCTTCGAATATCAGCACCCCGAAGCCGACGCCCAGCACGCAAGTCCAGCCCAGCCCGCTGTAGCGGCGATAGGCGCACACCCAGACCGCGAAGAATATCGCCAGCAGAATCAGCAGCGCATTGAGATGGGCCACGATAAACAGCCACGCATTCGTCATATTGTTATGTCCTTCTCGCAGCGAGCAGGCGCACTCGCACGGAATCCCCCTTGGCGCACATCAGCATACACGCGCCCCGCAGGGGCGGCAACGCGATAGCGTATCAAACCTATGAGCCAAAGCGGATTTTTGTCTTTGGCGCAGCGCAATACATACAATTAACGGCCGCAATCGCGGCAGCATTGGCGAAGTTGCCTCGCCGTCGGCGGCGGCGTAACGTATGAGTCCAACAGTCGGCGAACGGGGCGCCGCAGGGACGACGACACCGTGTTAGCCGACTTTGTGTCAACTAACGCGGTAATGACGAGACTTCAGAGGGAAAAAGTGTCAACTAATAAGTCAACCAATTTTGTGCCAACCAATTCACGTTAGGAGTCAAAAGGTCGTGATCTCGGAGCTGATGTTCTTGGTCGTTGACCCTTCCGCCTCTGCCCCTGTACCCACTGGTCTTGTTCGAATCAAGGCTACCGACAATCCAGAGTCAAACCCTGTCGTAGCGTTTCCAGCATCTGATATTGGGTTGTCGTACATTGCACGTTGCGGCCTCAACGGCAAATGCTCGCTCAGTGCAGCAAGCGCGTTAACGCCAGAGGATCTTTCCCTTGCCAAAGGCGGCAATGTGCTCTTATTTCGCTCGCTTGATGAGGTGTCGAAATATGCTGCTGACCGTGCTGCCTATGTTCAATCTGCGCCTTTGATATCCTATGCAGAAGCCGAAGTCGCGATTAACTCCTAACCCGCTGTTCATCGCTGACGCGCGGCACGAAACACCTCGCGCTGGTTAACGCAACGTTGAGGCTGCAGAAAAAGCTCCGAAAATTACTTTCGATTTACACCCATAAAATGTAGCCGCATAAAATGCGCTATAGCACACGCAAAATTTCTCGGAGGGGCAAATGCATTGCCAAAAATAGAACAAAAATGACCAGGGTTTTTATGCAGCCTCGTCAGGCATCACGCATAGACAGTACGTCGCAAAGGGACGCAACGATCTACACAAAACGCTTTGGGTGATGCTGCTGCCCTCTACGCGAAAGCGCTAGGCCAGAAATGAAGATGTTTGTTCAACTAATCGGATTCGTATTCTTCATGAGCGGCGCCGCAGCGGCAGCGGAACCGGAACCTTCTCACTCTCGCTGCGATGGAGCCCCGCCGAATGCAGTTGTCGATCTGCCAGCACCAATTAATCAATGGCTTTCCATCAGCTGCTCCGTCTACGGACATGCATTGGTCGGCACTGATACAACGAATTGGTGGACTGAACGGTTGCAACGCAGCGGAGTGTTCCCCGCTCAGTGTCATATGCCGTTCCAAGAGGAGCCGAATCTGTATTTTTTTACTACAATCGAGGTCACGAAGCTCGACCGTGACACAGCGAACGAGGAAGAAAGAAAAGGTGTAGACGACCGGGCCGATACCTGGCGGTTATTGGCGACCACAAGCATGGGCAACACGATCCGGCTTTATTTTGTTTGGCTTCGCGGCAATGATTCGGGGCTGGATGTCGTGTTCGAATTCGGTCCAGGATGTGGGATCCGGCCACGTTCAGGCCGCAATTACGTCGTCTTTCGACGTGAAGTGCCCGCTAGTCATTGGAAGCGTTAGGCCGTGTGATGCCTAAATTCTGGTTGGTGAACGACGCTAGAATTGCGCTGCGCGCCTCAGTGTGCGCGCCACAACCGGATCGGTGGGCATCTCAGAAAGGCGTGCGTCGATGACAAAATTGGACGTGGGGTGGGTTCGCACCCGCCCGTTCAAGCCTGAGGACACTCACGACGTCGCCGCAGTCATCGTCCCGATTCAGCAAGTTGAGTTCGGCATCGCCGTGACGCTCGAAGATCAGCCTGATTTGGGCAACATTCCGGCCTTCTACCAGCAAGGCAATGGAAATTTCTGGGTGGCCGAGGCCGACGGGCGCATCGTTGGCACCATCGGCCTGCTCGATATTGGAAACAATCAAGCCGCGCTGCGCAAGATGTTCGTCGCCGCGCCGTTCCGGGGCGGGGAACATGGAATCGCCAAGGACCTGCTCGATGAGCTGTTCGCATGGTCGGCTTCCAAGTGCATCTCCGAGATCTATCTCGGCACAACCGACCGGTTTCTTGCTGCGCACCGGTTCTACGAGAAGAACGGCTTCGCCGGGATTGCCAGGCACGAGCTGCCGAGTGCGTTTCCAGTCATGGCGGTCGACTCCAGGTTCTACCGCCGCGTGGTTTCGCGCGATGACGCCTGACCCTGCGGTCGCGCGGACGCCCGTCGGCAAGCCGCGCTGGCCGGCGGTTGCAGCTCGGCCGAAATATTAACCCGCCTCCAAGATTCCAACAGTTCAGAGACTTCACGAAGTGAACGTCCAGATTGTCGATTTTCCCGAGACAAAAATAGCCGCCCTGGAGCACCGCGGGCCTCCTGCCCTGGAGCACGACACCGTTCGCAAACTCATCGACTGGCGGATTGCCAATCGTCTGCACCCGGATCGCCATCGCAGCTACGGGATCCATTACAACGATCCGCGCACGACGCCGCCTGCCGACTATCGCGTGGACTTCGGCATTTCGATCGAGCATGACGTCCCGCCGAATCCGCAAGGCGTCATCAACAAGACAATTCCGGGCGGGCGCTGCGCCGTCGCGCGGCACTTGGGGTCGCGCGAGAACGTGGCCACCGCGTCTTATCTATACGAAGTCTGGTTTCCCGGCAGCGGGGAAACGTTGCGGGGCTTTCCCATCTTCTTTCACTACGTCAACGTTGGGCCGCAGATGAAGGAGTGCGAGATGATTA
>CAZEAX010000199.1:0-8756 GCA_964510405.1 uncultured Streptomyces sp.
GCCGGCTCGCGTTCAACAACGAAGGCATATTCCGCCATTACCCCGAACTGGACGCCCGCCGGCCATCACGCCGCTGAAGCAAAGAACGGCCGCGGCCGTTGTGGCATTACCGCGTATAAAGTAACATCCTGTCATGTCACTGCATCCATGATGCAGCCTCGACTGACAAGAAACGCCCACCGGAGGAGCGACCATGAAGAAACTGCTGACGGCATTGCTGTGTTCGTGCTGCGCGCTTGCGTACGCGCAGACCGCGGATGAGCTGGCCAACAAGAACGGCAACACCGACAACGTGACGACGTTCGGCATGGGCTACGACATGAAGATGTTCAGCCCGTTAAAGCAGATCAACAAGTCGAACGTGAAGCGGCTGGTGCCGGTGTGGACCTTCAGCACCTCCAACGACATGGGTGACCTGTCGCAGCCGACGGTCTACAACGGCGTCATGTACGTCGTGAACGGCAACTGGACTTTCGCGATCGATCTCGAGACCGGCCGCCAGATCTGGCGCACGCCGGTCAACTACGACCGCGGCGCGTTGCGAGTGGCGGGCGGCGGCGCCTTGATGCGCGGCGCGGCGACCATTTACAACGGCAAGCTCTTTCGCGAGACGCTCGACGCACACGTGATCGCGCTCGACATGAAGACGGGCAAGGAAGTGTGGCGCCAGAAATACGCGGATTTCAAGGAAGGCTACAAAGGCGTGATCGCGCCGATGATTGCGAACGGCGTGCTCGTTTCGGGCACCGGCGGTGGCGAGAGCACGACGCGCGGTTTTGTCGAAGGTTACGATCCGGATACCGGCAAACGCCTGTGGCGCACGTGGACCATACCGGCGCCCGGCGAACCCGGCTCCGAGACGTGGCCGAATGCAAGCAAACCCGACGCCTGGAAGTACGGCGGCGGTTCGACGTGGCAATCGGCTTCGTACGATCCCGAACTGGACCTGATTTACATCGGTACCGGCAATGCGGAGCCGTATAACCCGGTGTATCGCGAAGGCGCCGACAGCCTCTACACCGCGAGCATTCTCGCGATCCGGCCGAAGACCGGCGAGATCGCGTGGTACTACCAGTACATCCCGAACGACACCTACGATTTCGATTCGACCGCGGAAAGCGTGCTCGCCGACATGCAGATCAACGGCGAGAAGCGCAAGGTGCTGATCAACCCGCACAAGAACGGGTTTCTCTATGTGATCGACCGCACCAACGGCAAGCTGATCGCGGCCAATCCGTTCGTGAACGTGAACTGGGCGACGCACATCGACCTCAAGACCGGCAGGCCGGTGCGCACCGACCTGCTCGATCGTGCGATGAAAGGCGAGACGGTTCTGCTCACGCCGTCGCGCGGCACCAATGCGACGCTGGTCGCCTTCAATCCGAAGACTCAGCTCGTTTACCTGAATTCATGGAACTTTCCGCGCACCATGAAGTTCGTCGACGCAAAACTCGTGATGGGTGCCGATTACACCGGCATGCAATCATCGATGGCGGTGCCGACAGGCGAGCCGGCCGGTTATCACGAAGCGATCGATCCGCTGACCGGCAAAGTCGCGTGGAAAATTCCGATGATGGATATGCCGAGTTCGGCCGGCATGCTGGGGACCGACGGCGGATTGCTGTTCACCGGGCTGCTCACGGGCGAAGTGATCGCGCTCGACCAGGACAGCGGCAAGCGCCTGTGGCAATTCAAAACGGGTTCAAGCGTGAATGCGCCGCCGATTACTTACACGTATAAAGGCAAGCAGTACGTGAGCGTGCTGTCGGGGCGCGGCGGCAGCAATGCGGCCCGCTTCGTGACCGACAAGGTGCCGGCGGGCGGCATGGTATGGACGTTTGCTCTGATGCCTGATTAGCCGCCATCCAATTTTAGGAGAAGCCATGAAAAAAATTCTAGCGCTGCTGCTGTGCACCTGGTGCGGATCTGCCTTTGCGCAAACCGCGCAGGAACTTCTGACCGACGGCAGGAACACGGAAAACATCACGACCTACGGCATGGGCTATGACATGAAGCGTTACAGCCCGCTCAAGCAGATCAACACATCCAACGTGAAGCGGCTGGTGCCGGTGTGGAGCATGAGCCTCGCCAACGATCTGGGCGAGCAGGCGCAGCCGATGATCTACGAAGGCGTGATGTACGTGACCAACGTCAAATGGACGTTCGCGATCGACCTCGCCACCGGCAAGCAGATCTGGCGCACGGCGGTCGATTACGATCCGGGCACGCCGCGCGTGGTGTGTTGCGGCATTTCGAACAAGGGTGCGGCGATTTACAACGGCAAACTCTATCGCGTCACGCTTGACGCGCACGTGCTCGCCCTCGACATGAAGACCGGCAAACAGTTATGGAAGAACAAGTTTGCCGAATGGAAAGACGGCTACTCGTCGATCGTGGCGCCGCTGATCGCCAATGGCGTGCTGGTCACCGGCATGTCGGGCGCGGAATTCGGCGTGCGCGGTTTTCTCGACGGCTGGGACCCGGAGACCGGCAAGGCGTTGTGGCGCCGTTACACCATTCCGGGCCCGGGCGAACCCGGCTCCGAAACGTGGCCGACGGAAACTGATGCCTACAAACGCGGCGGCGGCTCGACGTGGGTCACCGGTTCCTACGATCCGCAACTCGACCTGATGTACTGGGGCACCGGCAACGCATCGCCGTGGAACACGCGTTATCGCGGCAAGGACAGCCTTTATTCGGCGAGCGTCATCGCCGTGCGGCCGAAGACCGGTGAAATCGTCTGGCACTATCAGTTCACGCCTGACGATTCGTTCGACTTCGACGGCGTGAACGAAAACGTCATCGCCGACATCAATGTCGATGGCGCGCTGCGCAAGGTGATCCTGCACGCCGACCGCAACGGCTTTTTCTACGTGATCGACCGCACCAACGGCAAACTGCTGCGGGCGTTTGCGTTCGGCAAGGTCAACTGGGCCTCGCACGTTGACCTGAAGACCGGCCGTCCGGTTGAAACCGATGTGCGCTCGCGACTGATCGCCGGCGAGGAAGTCGAGTTGTGGCCGGCCTTCGGCGTGAAGAACTGGGCGCAGATGTCGTTCAATCCTAAGACCGGCATGGTCTACATGAACACCATCAACTTTCCGCAGATGTACAAGCTGGTGCCGATCGACTACAAGGCGGGTTCGCGTTACGCAGGTGCCGAGAGCCGTGCTTTCCCGCGCGCGCCCGGTGACGATGCCGAAGGCTTTCAGGTGGCGATGGATCCGCTCACCGGCAAGTTCAAGTGGCAGAACAAGCTCACCGATTTCGTCTCGCAATCGGGCATGTTGTCCACGGAAGGCGGGCTGGTGTTCACGGGACGCATGACCGGCGAGTTCGAGGCGCTTGATGAAGCGACCGGCAAGGTGTTGTGGAAATTCCAGACCGGCTCGGGCGTCAATGCGCCGCCGGTGACGTATACGTACAAGGGCCGCCAGTACGTCACGGTGCTGTCGGGACTGGCGGGCGATTCCCGCGGGCGCAAGGCATCGCCGACAGTCCCCGCCGGCGGCGCGGTGTGGACTTTCGCGCTGATGGACAATTAGTTCGGGTACAAACCAGGAGACGTACATGATCAGAAAACTCACCGTCATCGCCTGCGCGCTCGCGCTGGCGGGTTGCGCCGGGCCCGGCACGCAAGAAATTCTCAATGCGGGCGCCAATCCCGACAACGTCGTGACTTTCGGCATGGGCTATGACCTGAAGATGTACAGCCCGTTGAAGGAAATCAACAAGACCAACGTCAAGCGCCTCGTGCCCGTGTGGAGCTTCAGCCTTTCGAACGACATGGGCGAGCTCTCGCAGCCGACCGTCTATAACGGCGTGATGTACGTGGTGAACGGCAACTGGACGTTTGCGATCGATCTCGAAACGGGCAACCAGATCTGGCGCACGCCGGTCAACTACGACCGCGGCGCGCTGCGCGTGACGTCCGGGGGCGCTTACATGCGCGGCGCGGCAACAATCTACAACGGCAAACTCTTCCGTCAGACAGTCGATGCGCACATCATGGCGCTCGACATGGCGACCGGCAAGGAGATCTGGAAAACCAAATTCGGCGAGTGGAAGGAGAGTTACGGCGGCATCGTCGCGCCGACGATCGCCAACGGCGTGCTGATATCCGGCATGGCGGGCGGCGATCGCACGGCGCGCGGATTCGTCGACGGCTACGACCCGGAAACCGGCCGGCGCTTGTGGCGCACGTGGACCATCCCCGCGCCGGGCGAGAAAGGCTCCGAGACGTGGCCCAACGACAAGATGCCCGATGCGTGGAAGTACGGCGGCGGCGCGACCTGGCAGCCGGGTTCGTACGATCCCGATCTCGATCTCTATTTCATCGGCGTCGGCAACGCCGAGCCGTACAACCCGAAATATCGAGCGGGCATGGACAGTTTGTACGCCGCCAGCGTGCTCGCGATCCGGCCCAAGACCGGCGAAATGGTGTGGTACTACCAGTTCGTGCCGAACGACAGCTTCGACTTCGACGGCACCGCCGAGAACATCATTGCCGACATCGTGATCGACGGCCAGCCGCGCAAGGTGCTGCTCAACGTCAACAAGAACGGCTTCCTCTATGTGCTGGACCGCGTGACCGGCAAGCCGATCGCAGCGCATCCATACGTGGCGCAGAACTGGGCCAAGTACATCGATCTCAAAACCGGCCGGCCGGTGCTGACCGATTTGCTGGACCGTGCGCTCAAGGGCGAAACCGTCGACCTGATCCCGCGGCTCGGCACCAACGCGACTCTGTCTTCCTACAACGCGAAGACCAACACGCTGTTTCTCAATTCGTGGGAAATCACGCGCGTGCTGAAGTACGTCGACGAAAAATTCGTGGTCGGCGCCGGTTTTACCGGCATCGAGACGAGCTCCAGGATCCCGGAAGTCTCGGGCTACCATGTCGCGATCAACCCGTTGACCGGCGTGCCCAAGTGGAAGGTCCCGCTGCGCGACTATGCGTCGTCGGCAGGTCTGCTCGGGACCGACGGCGGGCTCGTGTTCACGGGCAAGCTGACCGGCGAATTCATCGCGCTCGACCAGGACACCGGGCAGACGCTGTGGCAGTTCAAGACCGGCTCCAGTATCGCAGCACCCCCGATCACGTATACCTACAAGGGCCGCCAGTACGTGACGATCCTGTCGGGACGCGGCGGCAGCAACCCGACACGCTCGGCCGGCGACGCGGTGCCGGCCGGCGGCTCGGTCTACACGTTCGCATTGATGCCGGAGTGATAGTGACGATACGCAACCGGCTTCATTTGATCGGCGGCCTCGTGCTCGTGTACGCGGCCGCCGTTGCTCCGCACGCTGGCGCGCAGCAATTCCCGCCGGAGCAGATCAAGCAGGGGGCGGAACTGTATGCGACGAACTGCGCCGTGTGCCACGGCAATAATATGAAGAACCCGCCGTGGGCGATCGATCTAGCGACGTTTCCGCGCGACAGCCGCGCACGCTTCATCGATTCGGTGACCAACGGCGTGCGCAACATGCCGCCGTGGGGCGACGTGATCAAGCCGGACGGCGTCGCGGCGCTGTGGGCTTACCTGGTAGCCGGCGAGCCCGGCAACTAGCTCAGGCTTGTTGTTTGCCGCGCTTGTCGGAGACGACGCGGCCTTCCTTGAAGACGAGCTGAAGCTGGCGCACGTTGTTGATGTCGGCGAGCGGATTGGCGCCGACGACAATCAAGTCCGCGAGCTTGCCTTTCTCGATGGTGCCCAACTCGTCGCCGACGCCGCACACCGCTGCGGCGTGTTTCGTCGCCGCCAGCAGCGTCTGCCACGGCGTGGCGCCGTCCTTCACCCATAAGCCCATTTCCAGCAGTGCGGCGTCTTTCAGCGGACGAATGTCGGAACCGAGCGCCATTTTGACGCCGGCCTTCAGCGCTTTCTTGAACCAGTTCGCATGCACGTCGGAGGCCGCATCGGCGCGGCAGCAGTGCGAGTGCAGCATGTTGCGCTGCTTCACCCACGCGCGCTCCCACTCGTTGTCGACTTGCTCGGGCGTGAGATGGCTGATAGCGAGGGTGGGCACGTACCACGTGTCGTGCTTCAACATCAAGTCGATGCATTCGTCGTCCATGATGTAGCCGTGCTCGACGCTGTGCGCGCCGAGCCGCACCGCATTTTTTACCGCGGCAGGATTGGTCGCGTGCGCCATCACGCGGAATTCGCGCAGCTTGCAGATGTCGAACGCCGCCTTCAATTCGTCGTCGAGCAGGAACGAGTGCTTGTGCAGGTCCCACGGCGGGCCCATGATGCCGCCGGACAAATTCAATTTGATGTGGTCGACGCCGCTCTTGATCTGCTCGCGGATCGCTTTGACGAAGCCGTACGGACCGTCGCATTCGAGCGCATGACCCGAGGTCAGGAAATGGCCGCCGGTGGTCGTCAGGAAATGGCCGGATGCGAACACGCGCGGGCCCACGTGCTGCCCGGAGTCGAACGCGCGCTTCCACGCGACGTCCATGAAATGGTGCGCGCCGGCGCAACGCAGCCCGGTGATACCGGATTCGGTGAGTGCCGCCATCAGGCGGTGGCCGAAGAGGGCGACCTGGTCGGCCAGCGGCATCTCCGCGAGCGACAGGTAGTCGGGATGAATATGCACGTCCCACAGGCCGGGCATCAGATACGCGCCCTTGAGGTCGATCACCGTCGAGTCGCCGGTCGCGGGCTTACGGCCGTCACGCAGAATTTCCGCGATGCGGCCTTTCTCGATGACGACGGAAGCGTCCGCGGCGGGTTTCGGGTCGACGCAATCGATCAGCGTCGCATGGGTGAGGACAGTGCGGGAGGTTGGCACGGATGGCTTTCTGTGAAGTGTGAGAGACGAGCGAGCAGGACGGGTCAGGTGAGGAGTGAGGTGGACCTAGGCTTTAGTTCTCCTCTCTCCTCACCCCACTCCGCTTCATTCCGGTCTCATTCTGGTTTAACGCCCGCGTCCTGCGCGACTTTCAGCCAGCGGCGCGATTCGCTTTCAATAAACGCGCGGAATTCGGCGGCGCTGTTGCCGGCGGGCTCGATGCCGCGGTCGGTGAAAGTCTGCACGACGTCGGGCGCGCGCAGGATTGCGGTGATCTCCTTGTTGAGGCGTTCGACCACGGCCGCTGGCGTGCGCGCGGGCGCCAGCACGCCAAACCACGTGCCGCCCGAGAATCCCGCGACGCCGGCTTCATCCATTGTCGGCACGTCGGGCGCGAGCGGCGAGCGCTTCGGTGTCGCGACCGCGAGCGCTTTCAATTTCCCCGCGCGTACCTGCGGCAGCACCACCGGCACGGTGTCGAAAGTCATCTGCACCTGGCCGCCCAGCAGATCGGTGATCGCCGGCGCGCTGCCTTTGTACGGGATATGCACGATGTTGATGCCGGCCGCCGCGCGGAACGCTTCGCCGACGAGGTGGTTCGAAGTACCGTTGCCGAACGACGCGAAATTGAGCGCGCCGGGTTTCGCCCTGGCGACGGCTATGAGTTCTTTCACAGTGTTCGCCGTCACCGATGGATGCACGACCAGCATGAAAGGCACGCGGCCGGCCAGTGTCACGGGCTGGAAGTCTTTCAGCGAATCGTACGGCGGGTTTTTCATGAGCGCGCGGTAGATCGCGACTTCGGGCGACGCCGCGAACGACAGCGTGTGGCCGTCAGGCTCTGCTTTGACGACTATGCTCGTGCCTATGGTGCCGCTGGCGCCTGCACGGTTGTCGATCACGACGGTTTGCCCGAACACGGGGGTGAGACGCTGGCCTATCATGCGCGCTGCGATATCGGTACTGCCGCCGGGCGGGTAGCCGACGATCAGGCGCACGGGGCGCGTCGGATACGCGTTGTCCGCGGCGCCGGCTGCCGGGACACAGCAAACAAGAGCAAACGCGATCGAAAAACAGCATCGCATGTGGAAGACTTCCCGGGGAAAGGTCAGCCGCTACTCTAGCAGAAAATGTAGAATCGCTTTCCTGCTCAATGCCGCCGCACTTCCCGACGGGACCCTTGTTATGAAACTGATGCTCACACTGGCGTCCATTGCCGCCGTTGCCGGCGTGCCTGCCCTTGCGCAGACCTACCCCGCCAAGCCGGTGCGCATGATCGTGCCGTTTCCCGCGGGCGGTGCGACCGACATCGTCGCGCGGCTCATCGCGCAGAAACTCGGCGACGCATTCGGCCAGCAGGTGATCGTCGACAACCGCGGCGGCGCCGCCGGCACCATAGGTTCGGACCTCGCGGCGAAAGCGCCGCCGGACGGTTACACGATATTGATCGGCACCAGCAGCACGCACGCGATTGCGCAAAGCCTCTATGCGAAGCTGCCCTACGATTCGATCAGGGATTTCGCGCCGGTCGCCGGCATTGCGACCGCGACCATCGTGCTGTCGGCGCACCCGTCGGTGCCGGCGAAAAACGTGAAGGAGCTGATCGCGCTGGCGAAAGCGAAGCCCGATGCGCTGAGTTTCGCATCGAGCGGCAGCGGCGGTGTTTCGCATCTGGTCGGCGAAATGTTCAAGGCGCAGGCCGGCGTGCAGATGCTGCACGTTCCTTACAAGGGCGACGCGCCGGCGCTGGCCGATCTCGTCGGCGGCCAGGTGTCGCTCGAATTCGGCACTGCGCTGTCGTTTCTTCCCTATATACAGTCGGGCCGGTTGAAGGCGCTGGCGGTGACCAGCTTGAAGCGCTCGCAGATCATGCCCGAAGTGCCTACCGTCGCGGAATCGGGCCCGAAAGGTTTCGAAGCGCTGCAATGGTTCGGCGTGTTCGCGCCCGCCGGCACACG
>CAZEAX010000200.1:0-8748 GCA_964510405.1 uncultured Streptomyces sp.
CGCGGGGGGGTATGGAAAAGGTATGGGGGCCAGGGGGGAGGGTCAGGGTGGGGGCGAATCCAGCCAGTTACTTAATGATCGACCGCGGATCGTGCGGCCGCGTTTGCCGCGGACTGGACGAAGGCGGCGCGATGGCGGTATGTTCTGCCCTTGGAGAGCCGCCGGAGGAATCATGTCCCACATCCTGTACAGAGAGAGTCTCGGTCACACGCTGCCGGTCGCCGTCGCGGGCGACGGCCCGTATCTGATCGATTCTGCCGGTAAGCGTTATATCGACGCGTCCTCGGGTGCCGCGGTGTCGTGCCTCGGCCACAGCAATGAAGCCGTGCGCGCGGCGATCCGCGAGCAAACCGACAAGCTTGCATTCGCACATTCGCGTTTCTTCACGACCGAGGTGGCGGAACGGCTCGCCGACGATCTCGTGAAAGATGCGCCCGGCGAACTCACCAGGGTATGGCTCACCTGCGGCGGCTCCGAGTCCGTCGAGGCCGCGCTGAAACTCACGCGCCAGTATTTCGTCGAGAGCGGCGAGGCGCAAAGAAAATTCGTGATCGCGCGCCGCCAGGGTTACCACGGCAACACGTTCGGCGCGCTGTCCGCGAGCGGCAACATCTGGCGCCGCCGCCAGTTCGAGCCGGTGCTGATCGATTCGATGCATCACATTTCGCCGTGCTACGCGTATCGCGGCAAGGCGGCCGACGAGAGCGCCGAAGCGTACGGCCTGCGCATGGCGAACGAACTCGAAACCAAAATCATCGAACTTGGCGCAGACAAGGTCGCCGCCTTCATCGCGGAAACCGTGGTCGGCGCGACGCTCGGCGCGGTGGCTGCGACGCCGGGTTATTTCAAGCGCATCCGCGAAATCTGCGACCGCTACGGCGTGCTGCTGATCCTCGACGAAGTAATGTGCGGCATGGGGCGCACCGGCACGCGCTACGCCTGCGAGCAGGAAGGCATCGCGCCCGACATGCTGACGGTGGCGAAAGGTCTGGGCGCGGGTTACCAGCCGATAGGCGCGCTGCTCGTCGCCGACAAAATCCATCGCGCGATCGAGCGCGGCAGCAACGTCGTGATGCACGGCCACACGTTCACCGCGCATCCGGTCGCGTGCGCCGCGGCGCTCGCGACGCAAAGCGAAATCCGCAAGCACGATCTGCTCGCGAACGTGAAGCGCCAGGGCGCGGCGCTCAATGCGGCGCTGGTCGCGCGATTCGGCAATCATCCGCACGTCGGCGACATCCGCGGCCGCGGCTTTTTCATGGCGCTCGAATTCGTCGCCGACCGCCGCACTAAGCAGCCTTTCGATGCCGCGCTGAAGATCAATGCGAAGATCAAGGACGTCGGCATGCAGAACGGCCTGATCTGCTATCCGGCCGGCGGGCTGGTCGAAGGCAAGAGCGGCGACCATGTGATGCTGGCGCCGCCGTTTATCGTCGACGCGTCGCATATCGCCGAAATCGTCGACAAGCTCGGCCGCACGGTCGATGCGGTATTGCGCGATGTGCTGGTAAAAGCTGCCTGATACTATCGGCCGCAGACAAACGCAGATACACGCGGATAAAACAACTCAATAGCGCGAACGGCCGGCACCGAATAAACGCCGTCTTTGACCTTATCTGCGTTCATCCGCGTTTATCTGCGGTTCCAGACGGGTTTTGCTTTGCTTCGGCGCGGGTTAATGCACCGGCAGGAAGACCGCCGTCGCGAGACTCTGCACGACCTTGACGATCGTTCGGTTGTCCTTGTCGGCGATGATTTTCGACAGCACGTCGAGGCTGCCGATGATCTTGCCGAATTCGCGCTCGAAGGAGAGATTGCGCACCGGCCCCGCCGTTTCGTTCGACAGCAGGTAGAACTCGCCCTGCGCGGTGCGCGCGTTCGACAGCTTCCACACCGCGATCTCGACGTTGCGCGCCGCGTTGTACAGCCGCTGCGGATCGAGATCGTCGAGCACGAAGAATTCGGTCTTGTCGTTGAACGCGGTCTGCATCATGCTGCCGAGCCCCGCGACGTACGCAAGCACGCGGTCGCCGGCATAGTCGTCGCGAAACGCGAGCTGGATCGCGTCGGCGCCGCGCCTGCCCCGCAGCTCCGGAAATTTCCATTCGTGCCGGCCTTCGAAGATGCGCGCGAGCGCCGCGTCCAGGTTCGCTGCGCCGCCTTTCCCGAGTTCGCGCGGATTGCGCCGGTAGAGTTTTTCCGCGAGCAGCTTGAGATTGTTGAAGACCTCGCGCTGGTGCGCCTCGGCGACGCGGTCGATATCGGATTTCGCGAGCTGCGACGGACTGAAACCGCCGCCGGACTTCGGGGGCGTGGTGTTCTGCTGGGCGCAGGCCGCGAACAGCGTGACAACGAGCAGCAATAGCGGGCGCCGGAACATGAGGCCATCATAACGCGAAGCGCGCGACCGGCGCGCGCTCAAGTGAGTTGCGGGATCGCGTCCTGCGTGCCGATCACAAAAATCTTCGGCTGATTCATGAGCGCCAGCATCACGCGATTGCCGGCCGCGAGTTTGCTCCGCCATTCGTCCGTGCGATACACGCCCGGGTTGATCGTGCGCCCGAGATATTTGGCGGCGGCGATGAAATGCGGAATCACGTCGGCGTACTCGATGCCGCGCCCGATGATCATGATGTCGATGTCGCCGTGCGCCTTCAGCGCGCCTCGCGCCACCGGTCCGTAGATGAACGCGGCGTCGATCCGCGCCGCGACGGGTTCGAGCGCCGCGCGCAGGACGTCGGACATGGACGGCGCGGCGTCGCCGCCGTCATCGCGGCCGGCGCCGTCATCATAGGGCGGTTCCCTGAGCATGTTTTGCCGCGCGATTCGGAATCTTATTATGCGCCGGCCAGCGGGTGCTCGGCGAGCGTGCGCCAGTCGGCGACGGGCACGCTTTGCGTCGAATTGACGAGATAGAGCGCGCGCACTTCGAACGCGATATTGAGTTTGTCGCCCGCGCCGGCGGCGAGTTTTTTCCGGGCCGCGGCGTCGAGCTTGCCGTACAAGAGGCTCAAGTGCGGCTCGTACGGCGGCGCCGGTTTCATTTCGAATGCGTCGTAGGCCTCGCGCTGCGCGGCGGCGAGGTCGCCGTTGGCTTCGACGACTGCGTACAGCGAGCGGAAATACTCTTCGCGCGTTTCGATTTTGCCGAGCTTGATCCTGAACGGCCGGATGCGCGCGGCGAGATGCTTCAGCTTGAGTTCGGCGCTGGCGCGCGTGGTCTCAGCGCCGTTGAGCAGGGTGACGTGCGGCGGCACCGGCGGGCCGCCGCCCTGCTTGTGTATCGGGCGCATCGCTTTCAAAATCCGCTCGAGCGCGTCGCCGGTCGGCCGGATCCAGACCGCGGCGCGGACGATTTCGCTGCTGTCGATGTGTGCCATGGGGACCTCCGTACGTGACCCGACTTGCACGATACCGTACATCCGGGCCGCGGAAGCGTTGCCGCGGCTCCGCTATACTGCGTCCCGCGCGCGTGACGTAAAATGACGCGCGAGGAGAACCAATTTGAAAATTTTGCCGCTAAAGCCGCTGGCGATTGGATTGTTTTGCGCCGCCGCATTCACCGCCGCGCCCGTATCGATTGCCGCCGACGGTGCGAAGGATTATCCGGATAAACCGGTGCGCATGATAGTGCCGTTCACCGCGGGCGCCGGCACCGACGCGACCGCGCGCCTGATCGCGGCCAAGCTCGGCGAACTGTGGGGCCAGCAGGTCGTCGCCGACAATCGCACGGGCGCGACCGGTTCCATCGGCGTCGATATCACCGCGCATGCGGCGCCTGACGGTTACACGATCTGCCTGATTTCGGCATCGCATTCGGTCAACGCGGCCGTCAACCCGAAGCTGCCGTACGATCTGACCAAAGACCTGACCGGTGTTACGCAGGCGACTTCGCTGTTCTACGCCGTCTATATAAACCCGTCGGTACCCGCGAACAACGTCAGGGAGCTGATCGCGTACGCGAAAGCGAATCCGGGCAAGCTCAATTTCGGTTCGAGCGGGACCGGCGGGCTCGAACACTTCGCGGGCGAGATGTTCAACCACATGGCCGGCACGAAGATCGTGCACATCCCGTTCAAAGGCGCCGCCGCCGCAATCCTGGCGAATCTCGCCAATGAAATCCAGGTCGGCTTCTCGACGCTGATCGGCGTCAAGCCGCAGGTCGCCAGCGGGCGTTTGCGCCTGATCGCGATTACCGCGGGCAAGCGCTCGCCGTCGGTGCCCGACACGCCGACCGTCGCCGAAACCATTCCGGGTTACGAAGTGAACCAGTGGTACGGCTTCATCATTTCGTCGAAGGTGCCGGCGCCCATCATCAAAAAAATCAACGCGGGCATCGTCGCCGCGCTGAAATCGCCGGACGTCGTGCAGCGCCTGACCGCGGACGGCTCGATCCCGGTCGGCTCGAGTCCCGAACAATTCAGCGCGCACATCAAGTCCGAAATTACGAAGTGGCGGAAGTTTGCGCAGGACGCGCACTTGGTGCTGACGCAATGACGATGCGCCGCGCGTTGGCATTGCTGTGCGCTGTTCCTGCGCTGGCGCACGCCGCGGCGCCGGCCGGGCCGGGCAATTACCCGCAGCGTCCCGTGCGCATCGTCGTCAACGTGACGGCCGGCGGCGGCGTCGACGCCGTCGCGCGCATTGCGGCGGCGCGTTACACGCAGCTGTGGGGCCAGCCGTTCGTGATCGACAATCGCGTCGGCGCCGGCGGCAGCATCGGCATCGAACTCGTCGCGAAAGCGGCGCCCGACGCCTACACGCTGCTGGTCACGAGCAGCGGCGTGGTCACCAACGCCGCGCTGCGTCCGCAAAGCTACGATCCGGTGCGCGACCTGCAGCCGATCAGCAAGCTCACGTCGAATCCGTATATCGTCATCCTCACTCCGTCGGTGCCGGCGTCGGGCATCAGGGAACTCATCGCGCTGGCGAAGACCAAACCGGGCGGCGTGAGCTATGCGTCGGCGGGCGTCGGCAGCATCGTGCACATGGGCGCCGAGCTGCTGGCCGTGATGGCGAACGCGCCGATGACGCATATTCCGTACAAGGGCGTGGCCGATGCTTATCCGGCAGTGGCGGCGGGTCAGGCCGACTGGATGATCGGCAGCCCGATTTCGGCGCTGCCGCTGATTCGCGCGGGCCGGCTGAAAGCGATCGCCGTGACGAGCAAGGTGCGCGCGAAAGCGCTGCCCGAATTGCCGACGGTCGCGGAGAGCGGAATTCCCGGCTACGACGTGGTGGCGTGGTTCGGCATGTTTGCGCCCGCGCATACGCCGATGAATATCGTCAGCCAGCTTGCCGCCGAAGCGCACAAGGCGATGCAAACGCCGGAGGTGTTGCGCCGCATGGACGTCGAAGGCACGGACGCCGTCGGCAACTCGCCGCAGGAATTCGCGCAGGAAGTGAAAGTCGAATACGACAAGTGGCTCGCGCTCGTGAAAAAAACGGGCATGAAGTTTTAGAATTCCCTCCCCCGCCATTGTTAGCATCCGTTTCGCAGTCGCGAAATGCACGACGTTTCCTTCCCCTGCGCGGCGGGGGAAGGACTAAGGATGGGGGCAACGGGGGAGGGCCAGGGTGGGGGCGATAGGGAGTGACAATGACAGCTGGAATTTTTCGTGCCGCGGTATTGCTGGGCATCCTCGGCGCCGGCAGCGGCGTTTTCGCGCAGGCGGAGTATCCGAACCGCCCGATCCGCTTTCTCGTCGGCGTCGTGCCGGGCGGCGCGGCGGACACGCTCGCGCGCGCGATCGGCCAGCGTTATTCGGCCGCGTTCAACCAGCAGGTGATCGTGGACAACCGCCCCGGCGCGAACCAGACGATTGCGACCGACATCACCGCCAAGGCGGTGCCCGACGGTTACACCATCGTCATCGTCGCGGCCGGGCACACGATCAGCCCCGCGCTCTACAAGCTGCCGTACGACGTGCTGAAGGATTTTTCCGAGGTCGGTTTCATCGCCGCGGTGCCGAACGTGCTCGTCGTGCACCCGGGGCTCAACGTGCGCACGGCGAAAGATTTCATCGCGCTCGCGCGCGCGAAGCCCGGCGCATTCGCGTACGGCTCGTCCGGCATCGGCTCGGCCAGCCATCTTTCGACCGAGCTTTTTCAGATGATGACGAAGTTGAACCTCGTGCACGTGCCGTACAAAGGCCAGAGTCTCGCGATGATCGATCTCATTTCGGGCCAGCTGCAGTTCGGATTTCCGTCGGTGCCGGCGTCGATCCAGCACATCCGCTCGGGCAAGATGATCGCGTTGGGCGTGGCTTCCAGGGAGCGCGCGTCCGCACTGCCCGACGTGCCGCCGCTCGACCAGACCGTGCCCGGCTATGAGGTGAGCGGCTGGTACGGCATACTCGCGCCGGCGAAAACCCCGAAGGCTATCGTCGTAAAATTGAACGGCGAGCTGAACCGCATCCTGCAGGACCCGGCAACGCGCGAAATCCTGTCGCGCGAAGGCGCCGATCCGCTGCCGCGCACGCCGGAGGAATTTACGAAGACGATCAGGCTCGACGTCGTGAAATGGGCGAAGGTCGTGAAGGCGGCAGGGCTGAAAGTCGAGTGATTAGGTGATTAGGCGATTGAGTGATTAGGTGATTTAGTAATTACTCAATCACCCATCACCCATCACCCATCACCCATCACCCATCACGCATAACACATCACAAGGAAACCAATGGGCAGACTCGAAGGCAAGGTTGCATTTCTGACGGGCGCGGGCGCCGGCATCGCGAAAGCGACGGCGCTCAGCTTTGTGCGCGAAGGCGCGAAGGTCGCGATCGTCGAGCTCAACAGGGAGACGGGCGCGAAAGCGGAGGCCGACGTGCGCGCAGCGGGCGGCGATGCGATCTTCATCGAGACCGACGTAACGGACAACGACAGCGTGAAACGCGCAGTCGACGCGACGGTCGCGAAGTTCGGCAGGCTCGACGTCTTGTTCAACTGCGCCGGCGGCTCGCTGCAGGAAGACGTGCCCGTGCACGAAATGGACCTCGACGTGTGGAACCGCACCATTGCGCTCAATCTGCTGCATCCTTTCCTGACCTGCCGGCACGCGATTCCGCACATGATGAAAGCGGGCGGCGGTTCCATCGTCAACGTGACGTCGCACCTCGGGCTCATGGGCTCGATGAAACCCGCGTACGCGGCGACCAAGGGCGGCATCATTTCGTTCACCAAGACGCTCGCGGCGCAGTACGCCGACCACGGCATCCGCGCCAACGCCGTCGCGCCCGGCTCGATCCGCACCGAGCGCCAGATCAACCGCTACGAAAACAAGGAGTGGCTGAACGCCGAAAAGCCCTCGCTCGCCGCGCGCACGCGCCTCATCATGAAGAAACTCTACCCGTTCTCGGCGGGCGACCCCGGCGACATCGCGGCGATCGCGGTGTTCCTCGCCTCCGACGAATCGCGCATGCTGACCGGCACCACCATCGCGGCCGACGGCGGACGCTCGTCGTATCTCAGGGTCTACGCGGGCGAGGAATGAAGCGGCGAGTGCGCCGGCGCGGCTGAGGGGGGCTTGCCATTGAGCGGGGCGGCCCTTATACTTTGTGTAATACATAGTTTTACGGAGCCCGCAATGCTCAAGCAGATTACCAAAGTCGGCAATTCGCAAGGCCTGATTCTGGACAGCGCGCTGATGGATTTGACCGGATTGCGCGTCGGCGATCAGGTGAATATTTCCGTGGCCCCCGGCGGCGCGATCGTGCTTACGCCGATACGCAAGGCGGCGCCTCCTGAGGAGGTGTCGGCCGTCATCCGCAAGACAGTCAAGGACTATCGCAAGACCCTCAAGAAACTTGCATGAGCGCAACGCCGGACAGTTGCATTCATCTGACTGTCGACATTGTGAAAGAAATTCACGCGATGGTCCTGGCGGAATTCGGCGGTTCCGGCGGAGTTCGGGACGAGGGGCTTTTGCATTCGGCAGTTGCCGCACCGCAAGCAACTTTCGGCGGCGAATCGCCGTTTGCGGACTTGCCTGAAGTAGCGGCTGCGTATCTGTTTTATATCTGCCGCAATCATCCTTTCATTGACGGCAACAAGCGAGCGGCGATGACGGCCGCGATCGTTTTCCTGCGGCTTAACGGAATCGAGCCTGCGCCCGACAGCGATAAGTGGGAAAGGCTCGTACTCGACGTTGCGAGCTCACAACTCGACCGGGACGGCACGACCAAACGTCTGAAGGCGTTGCTGCCCCGCAAGCGATGACTTGGCTGTCTTAGTATCCACTTATAAGCCGGGAGGAGACCATGCAGCGCGCAGCCGCCTACGTTACTCTGGCATTTCTCGCCTCGCTTGCCTGCATGGCCGCCGGCGCGCACGCCGCGGCGCCCGTTGAAAGCTATCCGAACAAAACCATCCGCTACGTGATTCCGTTTCCGCCCGGCGGCATCACCGACCTGATGGCGCGCACGATCGCGCAGAAAACCTCCGACGCGTGGAAGCAGTCGGTCGTGATCGACAACCGGCCCGGCGCCAACGCGCTATTGGGCGCCGACCTCGTCGCGAAATCCACACCCGACGGCTACACCTGGCTCGGCATGACGATCACGCACACGGTGAACGCGACGCTCATTCCGAATCCGCCGTACAACTTCAGCAAAGATCTCGCCGCGGTCACCGTGCTGGGCTCGTTGCCGATCGTGATGGTCGTGCCGCAAAGCCTGCCGGTGAAATCGCTCGCCGAGCTGACCGCGTTCAGCCGCACGCGGTCGCTGAACGGCGGCTCGAGCGCCAGCGCGC
>CAZEAX010000201.1:0-8674 GCA_964510405.1 uncultured Streptomyces sp.
TTTATTACAGCAATCATCATTATCCTAATTCCAACGTGGGATGTAATCGCTGGGCGCATTCAATATAGCTACCTGTGCGCCGCCGATAGCGGAATCAAGGTATATAGGCATGTCAAACTGGAATCACAGTATTTTCCCATCCAATTTTCTGGTAATCCCCTGGCATACGAGCGATTGCCCATATCAAAACGCTATCCATATAGCTATGACTCGTCCGAAAACGTTCTCGGCCCAGGGAAAATAAAGTTTAACCGCGAGATCCTTCGCGATGGTAAAACCGAAGAAATACTCGGGACGTTCACGAGTTACTTTTGGGGCGGCGGCTGGTTTGAGCGAACGTTCAGTATTCAAGGCGCCGGCGGAGGAAGTTGCGGTCACGAAACAGGCGGCTTCCAAGCTTTGGTAGATCAGATATTCGAAGTGCCTCGGTAGTCATGCTTCAGTACGAAAATGATTATCGGCAAACTAATGGGTCGGGTCATGCAAAATAGCACTGCAGACAACGCATTCTCTTCAGTGGAACCGATATGAGAGAAGACGCCCGTAACGCAGCCAACCACGTCGACGAAAAACGTTTATGGCAGCGCCACGCCGAGATGGCGCAGATAGGCGCGATACCGGGCAACGGCGTGAACCGCGCCGCGTTGTCGAAGGAAGACATCGCCGCACGCAAGCTGCTCTTGTCGTGGGCCGCGAAGCGCAATTATTCGGTCGGCGCCGACGGCATCGGCAATCTTTTCCTGCGGCGCGCGGGTACGGACGCGAACGCAACGCCCGTCATGACCGGCAGCCACATGGATTCGCAGCCGCGCGGCGGACGCTTCGACGGCATCTACGGCGTGCTCGCGGGATTCGAAGCGTTGGAAGCGATGGATGAAGCAGGCGTCGTCACGCGCCGCCCGATCGAGGTCGTCGCCTGGACGAACGAGGAAGGCGGCCGCTTCGCGCCGTGCACGATGGGTTCGATGGTGTTCACCGGCGCGCGGCCGCTCGCCGACGTGCTCGATGTGACCGACAACGAAGGCGTGAAATTGCGCGATGCGCTTGCGCAAACATTGGCGGCAACGCCCGAAGCGAAGCCGCGCGAATTCAAGTCGCCCGCCGCCGGCTACATCGAAGTGCATATCGAGCAGGGTCCGCTACTGGAAAACGCGCGCAAGACGATCGGGGTCGTCACCGGCATCCAGGGCCTGCGCTGGTTCAATATCGAAGTCTCGGGCAAGACCGATCACGCCGGAACCACGCCGTTAGCACTCCGCAAGGACGCGGTGCGCGACAGTATCGCAATCATCAACGCGCTTGCCGAACTCACGCACGATCCGAAAGATGTCACCCGCTTCACCGTAGGCCGCATGCTGGTGACGCCGAACTCTCCCAACTCGGTGGCGAGCCACGTACTCTTTTCCGTCGACATCCGGCATCCCGATCCCGCGACGATCAAGCGTCTGGGCGAATCGGTGGAACCGCTCGCGCGCAAAGCAGCAAAGTTCTGCGATGTCAAAGTCACGTCGACTTTGCACGACGATCCTTGCGTATTCAACGCCGACGTCGCCGGCGCGGTCGAAGCCGCGGCGCAGGCGCTCGATCTTCCGTATATGCGCCTGTCGTCGGGGGCAAGCCACGACGCGATGTACATGGCGCGCGTCTGTCCGACCGCCATGATTTTCGTGCCGTGCGAAAAAGGTATTTCGCACAATGAAGCGGAAAACGCTACGCCCGCGGACCTCGCCGCCGGCGCGCGCGTGCTGACCGCGGCGCTGATCGAGCTCGCCAACCGCTGAAGGCAGCGATGCGCGTGGACAACGGGTTCGCGCACCATATTGCGCTCCTCATCGCATCGTTTGCGTGGTGTAACCCGACGCTGGCCGCCGGCGATGTTCCATGTGCGGCCCTGCCATCCGCACTGCAGCTTGCACGCGACAAACTTGAAATCGCAAAGACACAACTCGGCGCGGCCAGGGAGAATTTCGGTCCCGGACGCGTCGATGCATTGCGCGACACACTGGCGGCGATATCCGAAACCGAGCTGATCGAAACGCATTGCCCGAATCTGCGGCTGCAGCCCGCGCCTGGGACGGACTACGTCAAGATGCGCGTCGGCAAACACCCGCACATGTCGTACGCGGCGGCCGCGCTGCGCGACGCACGCAAAGCGCTCCGCGACACGGGCGCCGATGTGCACGGTGCCGCGGCATTGAAGTCGGTCGAGCGCGCCATCGAAGAGGTGGACAAGGCATTCCTCTACCGCGGCCCGTGACGCGGCCGGGCCCGAATCGCGTGTGATAAAATAACGCTCCAAAACACCGCGGACTTTCATGGCGCTCTCCCCTCTCACGGCACTCTCTCCACTCGACGGGCGCTACAGCACCAAGGTCGAGCCGCTGCGGCAATACTTCAGTGAGCTGGGGCTGATTCGCTACCGCGTGCAGGTCGAAGTCTAATGGCTGAAAACGCTCGCTGCCGACCCCGCGATCGCAGAAGTCCCCAAATTCTCGGCTGCCACGGTCAAGGAACTCGACGCGGTCGTCGGCGGCTTTTCGGAAGCCGACGGCGCAGCCGTCAAGAAAATCGAGGCGCGCACCAATCACGACGTCAAGGCGATCGAGTATTTCCTGAAGGAGCGCTTCGCCGGCAATGCGCAGGTGTCGAAGGTCGCCGAGTTCATCCATTTCGCGTGCACGTCCGAGGACATCAACAACCTGTGCCATGCGCTGATGCTGAAGGCTGCGCGCGATGACGTGATGCTGCCGGCCCTAGACAAGATCATCGACCGCCTGACGGCGATGGCGCACGACCTTGCCGATGCATCGATGCTCGCGCACACGCACGGCCAGCCCGCCAGCCCGACCACATTAGGCAAGGAAATGGCGAACGTCGTCGCGCGCCTGAAGCGCACCCGCGAGCGCATCGCCGGCGTGAAGCTGCTCGGCAAGATCAACGGCGCGGTCGGCAACTACAATGCGCACATGGTCGCCTACCCGGATATCGACTGGGAAAAGTTCGCGCGCCGTTTCGTCGACAGCCTGGGCCTCGAGTTCAACCCTTACACGATCCAGATCGAGCCCCACGACGCGATCGCGGAGCTTTTCGACGCCTACGCGCGCGCGAACACGATCATGCTCGACCTCGACCGCGATATCTGGGGTTACATCTCGATGGGTTACTTCACGCAGAAGACCAAGGCGGGCGAAGTCGGCTCGTCGACCATGCCGCACAAGGTCAACCCGATCGACTTCGAAAACTCCGAAGGCAATTTCGGGCTCGCCAACGCGCTCATGCGCCATATGAGCGAGAAGCTGCCGGTCTCGCGCTGGCAGCGCGATCTCACCGACTCGACCGTGTTGCGCAACATGGGCACGGCGCTCGGGCATACCCTGCTCGCGTACGATTCGCTGCTGAAAGGCCTGGGCAAGCTCGAAGCCAACCGCCCGCTGCTCGCCGCCGATCTCGATTCCAACTGGGACGTGCTCGCCGAACCCGTGCAGACGGTGATGCGGCGCTACGGCGTGACCGGCGCTTACGAGCAGTTGAAAGACTTGACGCGCGGCAAAGGCGGCATCACGCGCGAGTCGCTGCACGCGTTCATCAAGACGCTGGCGATCCCTGCCGACGCCAAAAAGAACCTGCTGAAACTGACGCCGGCCACCTACATCGGCAAAGCCGCGGCGCTCGCGAAAAAAATCTAGTTTCCCGCCGCGGGGGTGCATTCCCGATCTTGTCCTATAATCTCCGGAAGTCGCATCTGCTGATCGAAGCAAGCTGCAACATATAAAAAAGGGGAGGATATGGACCAACCGACACGCAAGCCGGACGCGCCGTTGCCAGCCGCATCAGCGCCGGCACCCAATCGCCGCAAATTTCTCACGCAGGGACTTACCGCCGCCGGCGCAGCCGTTGCCGGCATTGCGCTGCCCGCGCGTGCCGCGGAACCGGTCGGCAAGGAATTCCCGGCGTGGTCCACCGTCATCGGCAAACCCCTGAACGGCTACGGCCAGCCGTCGCGCTTCGAAGAGCCGGTCAAGCGCTACGTGGCGAGCGCGTACGGCACGCTCGCCCCGGGCACCGGCAGCGCGCGCACGCCGCTCGAAAAACTCGAAGGCGTGATCACGCCGAACGGGCTGCATTACGATCGCAGCCACAACGGCACACCCGACATCGATCCGGCGCAGCACCGGCTGCTCATTCACGGCTTGGTCAAACGTCCCCTCACGTTTTCAGTCGCGGAGTTGTCGCGCTACCCGATGGTGAGCCGCATCTGCTTTCTGGAATGCGCGGGCAACAGCAGCGTGAATGCGATTTCGCCCGAACCGCCGCAGGGTTCCGCCGGACTCGTGCACGGCCTCGTGTCCTGCGCCGACTGGACCGGCATACCGCTGGCATTGCTGCTCGATGAAGCGGGCGTCGAGCCGGCCGGCAAGTGGCTGCTCGCCGAAGGCGCCGATTCCGCCGCGATGAGCCGCAGCGTTCCGCTCGAAAAAGCCTACGACGACGCGATGATCGCGCTGTACCAGAACGGCGAGCGCCTGCGCCCCGAGAACGGCTATCCGGTGCGCCTGCTGCTGCCGGGCTGGGAAGGCAACATGAACGTGAAATGGCTGCGCCGCCTCAAGGTCACCGAAGGCCCGACGCACACCAAGGATGAAACGTCCAAGTACACCGATCCGACAGCGGACGGCACGGCGCGCCAGTTTACTTTCGTGCAGGGCGTGAAATCGCTCATCACGCGGCCGTCCGCCGGGCTGACGATGAACGGCGCGGGCCTGTACGAAATCTCCGGACTCGCGTGGAGCGGCGCGGGCCGCATCACGCGCGTCGAAGTCTCGCTCGATGGCGGCGCCACCTGGCGCGATGCCGCGCTGCAGGGACAGGCGCTGCCGAAAAGCCTCGTGCGCTTCCGGCTGCCATGGGACTGGAACGGACAACCCGCGCAGCTGCAAAGCCGCGCGATCGACGAGAAAGGCAACGTGCAACCGACGCGCAAAACCTATAAGGCGGAAAACGCGGTCGACGGCCGCTTCCACAACAATTCGATAGTCACCTGGAGTGTCGGTGCGGACGGGAGCGTGAAAAATGTTTACGCTTAAGCCGCTCGCCATCACCGCCGCCGTCGCCGCGCTGCTCGGCGCTTGCGCAATGAACGATACAGTCGTGCCGACGCGCGGACCGAACCTGGGCCGCACCGCCACGCCGCAGGAACTGCGCGCGGCCGACATCAGCATACCGCCCTCCGGCGCGGGACTGCCCGCCGGCGGCGGCGACGCGAAACAGGGCGCGCAGGTCTACGCGGCAAAATGTGTCGCGTGCCACGGCGAGAAAGGCGCGGGCAAGCCGGCCGACGCGCTGGCCGGCGGCATCGGCAGCCTCGCTACACCCAAGCCCGTGCGCACGGTGGGAAGCTTCTGGCCGTATGCGACGACGCTCTTCGATTACACGCGCCGCGCGATGCCGCTGCAAAACCCGAAGTCGCTGACCGACGACGAAGTGTATGCGGTCTGCGCGTACATACTCTATCTGAACGGCATCATCGCGGAGAACGCGCCGATGAACGCGCAAACGCTGCCGCAGGTGAAAATGCCGAACCGCGACGGCTTCGTCGACTATTCGCGCAAGTAAGTTGCGCCCGGGGAAGCTCTGATGAATCGTCACTCCCGCGCAGGCGGGAGTCCAGACATAGTTGAATCTCCTGGGTTCCCGCCTGCGCGGGAAAGACGAATTTTCAGACCCCGACTAGTTTCTGCCGCCGGCGGCCACGTAGGCCCACAGCGCCGCAATTTCCTCCGGCTTCAACAAACCGCCGAAAGGCGGCATCGAGCTTTTGCCGCGAGTCACCGCGTTTACAAAGCGTTCCTTCTGGTCGCGCGGAAACTTCAGCAGATCGTACGCGCCCTCGGGGTCTTTCATGCGCACGCCGTGACAGGCCGCGCAATGCCGCGCATAGGTATCGGCGCCCAGCTTTACATCCTCCTGCGCGGCGGCGGCCCCCGTCAGCGCCGACAACGCGCAGGCAACAAATATTTTTTTCATCTTCATCCTGCGCTCCGCCTGCACAAACAGAACCGCCGGCGCGCAGCCGGCGGTTTCGTTCCGGTTCGAACTGGTTCTTACTTCGGCATCAGCGCGAAGGTCCACACCGAACCGCCGACCTGCACTTTGCCCTGCGTTTCGCGCCGCGCCGACGTGCCGCCGCCGAGCCCCGACAGCACCGTGATGTATTGGCGCCCCTTGTGCGTGAACGTGATCGGCTGCGACGTGACGCCCGAACTCGTCTGGAACTGCCACAACACCTTGCCGGTCGCCTCGTCCAGCGCCATGAATTCGCCGGTGAGCCTGCCGCTGAACACGAGACCGCCCGCGGTGACAAGCGAGCCCGACCACATCGGAAACTCCGGCTGCGGGATCTTCCACGCGGGCTTGGCAGTCAACGGATCGAGCGCGGCATAGTAGCCCCAGGGCGCCGTCTTGTCGCGCGGCGCGCTCGTGTTTTCCACGCCCATGTAGCGCTCGCCGGGCTTGTACGCAGGCATGTCCGTGTTGAGCTGGTAAATCGAGGCCTCTTCCGTCATCGGGAAATACAGTTTCTGCGTCTTGGGATTGAACGCCATCGGGAACCAGTTCTTGCCGCCCGTCCAGCGCGGCTGCACTTCGACCTTCTCGCCCGCGCGCAGACGCTTCGCCACGTCCGTTTCCTCCACGCGCCCGACCGCGGGATCGATATGCGGCTGCGCCCAGTTCACTTTCACGTAGGCGTTGCCGGCGATCAATTTGCCGTTGGTGCGATCGAGCACGTACAGAAAACCGTTGCGATCGGCGTGCATCAATGCTTTGCGCTTGACGCCGCCGACCGTGATGTCGCCGAGCAGGTTCTCGTTGGTGCCGTCGAAATCGTAGGTCTCCGCCGGCGTCCACTGAAAATGCCATACGATCTCGCCGGTCCTGGGCCGCAGCGCGACCACCGAAGCCACCCACAGGTTGTCGCCCGGCCGCCATTTCGCCGCCCACGGCCCGCCGTTGCTGGTACCCCAATAGATAAGATCGAGCTCGGAATCGTAGGAGCCCGTGATCCAGGGCGCGCCGCCGCCGCGCTTGTAAGTGTCGTCCTTCGGCCAGGTCTCGCTGCCCTTCTCGCCGGGATCGGGCGTCATGAAACGCCGCCAGAGTTCCTTGCCGGTTTCGGGATCGTAGCCGGCGACAAATCCGCGCACGCCGTATTCGCCGCCCGTCATGCCCGTCATCAACACGCCGTTGGCGACAGTGGGCGCGCTGGTTATCGAAATTCCCTCCTTCCAGTCGGCGACCTTGGTCCGCCAGATTTCCTTGCCGGTCTTCGCATCGAGCGCCTTCAGGTAAGCGTCGAGCGACGCGACGAACACCTTGCCGTTGTAAAGTGCGACACCGCGTTGCGAGAGTCCGCAGCATACGATGCGCGCGGCAGCCGGGTCCCAGTCAATCGGGGTCGCCCAGATCTGCCGGCCCGTGACGACGTCGATCGCGACCGTCTGCTTCACGTTGCCGGTGTACATCACGCCGTTGTAGACGAGCGGCTGGCCCTGCTCGCCGACGTCGTTGTTGAGCGACATCGCCCACACCGGCACCAGGCGCTTGACCGTGCTCTTGTTGATCTGCTTCAACGGGCTGTAGCGCTGCTGCTTGTAGCCCATGCCGTAGGTCAGCACGTTATCGGTGGTGCCGCCGTTGCTGTCCGCCAGCAGTTCCTGCTGGGTCTGCGCCTGCGCGAGACTGCAACAACCAACGCACAATGCAAGTGCGGTTGCAAAGCTTTTCATCTGGAATCTCCTCCCGTTATTTGGACTGACCGGCGAACGCTATTCTTTTATTGTTCAGGTATTAGACACCCAAGTGGATGCCGTTGTCACGCGGGAGTCACGGCTGGATACGCAAGAGCGAAACGATCTCCGACACGTCTTCAAGCTCCTCCAGCTTCCAGCATAAGCTCAGCAAACGGGACGCGCGGCGCGGCGACACGAGGCCGGTGTTCAGGCCGGCGAATTTTCGTTCGATGTCCTTGTCGCTCGCCGGATTGCGGATATGGCCTAGCGGATGGTCGACATTGCTGACCCTGCGCTCGCCGTTTTTAAGCCTCACCTCCAGCCGGCACGGCACGCTCTGCGGCTGCATCTTGTCGAGTTCCTTGTCGTAGATGACCTCGACTTTCTGGATCAGCGCGCGCAACCGCGGATCGAACATGCGCTCTTTGGAATACGTGGCCGCATCGACCCAGCCGTACAAGAGCGCCGCGCTGACCAGGAAAGGGATGCTGTGGTCGGCGGTTTCGCGCGTGGTCGGGTTCCACTTCTCGGGCTCGCTGCCGATTTCGCTCCACGCGAACCAGTAAGTCCTGACGACGATGGCCTCGACCTCCTGCGGATCGATCTGGTCGCGGATCGCGAGCATCGCTTCGATCGGCGACTGGCCGTGGTATTCGCACGGATAGATTTTCAGCTGGCTGTCGGCGACGCGGAAATGTCCCTGCGGGCCGGGCAGCGAGGGCCAGTCGAATTTTCCCGCGGCGTTCCACACGCCCTGCTCGCCTTCGAATACCGTCGTCGGGCCGGTCATGCCGGCCGCCGCGAGGTCCGCCGCAAAAACCGCATTGCGGCACGCGTTGCCGCCGGCGCAGCCTTTCCACATCGTGAGCTGCCCGCGCCGCACGACT
>CAZEAX010000202.1:0-8596 GCA_964510405.1 uncultured Streptomyces sp.
TCAGGCCCTGCTCCGGGCCGACCAGGTGCTGAATGCCGCGGCGCGGATCGTCAAGGCCGAACAGCACGATGCCGGCGGCCTGCGAGTTGCGCTCGAGCGTCGTCACCATGTTGCGCCGTTCGTCGTCCGCGAAATCCGCGAGCGTGGTGCCGCCGCTGGGCGTGTAATGATCGGCGACGCCGAAAATCTGGCGCGGCTTGCGCACGGTGAAGCCGCCGTCGCGCAGAATGTTGAATGCGTGGATCGAGCCCTCGCTCGTCAGCAGGTAATCGACGTGCAGCAGCGTTTGCCCGCCCGGGTCCGTCATCACGGTGTGGGTGTCCCAGATTTTTTCGAATATCGTGCGCGGGGCCGTCATGATTTGAGTCCCGCGCGCGCATCGGCCTTGACGCCGTAGCGCTGTTCGAGCTCCTGGATTTCCGGCATGCCGAGGAGGTCGTGACGCTCTTCCCACGCGGCCATCAGCGGCTCGAGGCTTTTGATCGAGCCCGCGGACTTGAGCTCGCGCAGCACCTGTTGCGCCGCGCGGATTTGCGCGCGCATGATGAAATTCGGATAAATCACGATGCGGAATCCGAGTTCGGCGATTTCGGCGGGCGACAGGAACGGCGTCTTGCCGCTGCCGCCCATGTTGTAGAGCGTCGGCGCCTTGAACGTGCGCGGCACCAGCGCGAGCTGCTCGACCGTGCGCAGTTCCTCGACGAAGATCACGTCGGCGCCCGCGGCCTCGTAGCGCCTGGCGCGTTCCATCGCGCCTTCGAATCCTTCGACCGAATACGCGTCGGTACGCGCGATCACGACGAAATCCGCGTCGGTGCGCGCATCGACCGCCGCCTTGATCTTGTTTTCCATCTCGTCGACGGTAACCAAAGTCTTGCCCGAAAAATGGCCGCAGCGTTTAGGCCATTGCTGGTCTTCGAGATGGACGGCCGCGACACCTGCGCGTTCGTACGCGCGCACCGTTCGGCGCACGTTGATCGGGTTGCCGTAGCCGGTGTCCGCATCCGCGATCAGCGGCAGCCCGGCCGCGTCGGATATGCGCTCCGCGTTGTCGACCATCTCCGTCATCGTCAAGAGGCCGATGTCGGGCATGCCGAGGCGCGCAGCCGCCGTGCCGCTGCCCGTCATGTAAAGCGCTTTGAAGCCTTCCTTGGCGACGACGCGCGCGGTCATCGCTTCGGCGACACCGGGCGCGAGTATCAGCTCTTTGCCGGCTAGCAGGCGCCGCAATACGGCGGTCATACGTTCTGCCATGGGATTCCCTGGTTGATTCGTTGCTGCGTAAAACGCGAAGGTCAGTCCGCTTTGGCGCCCGAGTCCTTGACCGCCTTGCCCCACTTCGCGATTTCGGACTTGATGAAAGCCGCGAATTGCGCGCGCGAGTCGCCGACCGGCGTGAACGCGAGCGTGGCAAGACGCTCCCTCACGTCCGGCTCGTTGATGATCTTCACCATTTCGACGTTCAGTTTATCCAAAATCGCGGTCGGCGTTTTGGCGGGGGCCGCGATGCCGATCCAGCCCACCGCTTCGAAACCCGCGTAACCGGATTCCGCGATGGTCGGCAGGTCGGGCAGAAACTGCGAGCGTTTCAACGTCGCGATGCCGAGACCGCGCAGCCGGCCCGACTTGATATGCGGCAATGTCGCCGGTATCGCGTCGAACATGACCGGGATCTGGCCGCCGATGATCTGCGTGTGCGCCTCGGCGCTGCCCTTGAACGGCACGTGATTGAGCTGGATGTTGGCGGCGAAGCGGAACATTTCCATCGTGAGGTGGCTGGTCGAGCCGTTGCCGAGCGACGCATAGCTGATCTGGCCGGGTTTTTCCTTCGCCGCGGCGACGAGGTCCTTCACGCTCTTGTACGGGCCCGCGGGATTCGCCACCAGCGTTTGCGGCGTGAGGCCGAGGTTCGAAATCGGGGCGAAATCCCGGACGATGTTGTAGCTCGTGTTCGGATACAAAGTCGGATTGATGCCGAACGCGGCCGACACCGCCATCGTCAGCGTGTAGCCGTCGGGATTCGCTTTCGCGCCCATCTCGGTGCCGAGCACGCCGCCCGCGCCGGGGCGGTTGTCGACGATCACCTGCTGGCTCCAGTCCTGCCCCATTTTCTGCGCGACGATGCGCGCGAGGATGTCGGTCGACGAGCCGGGCGTGAACTGCGCGATGATGCGGATCGGTTTCGCCGGGTACTCGCTGGCGGCGGTGTACGGCGCAGCAATGCTCGCGCAGACGGAAATGGCGGACGCAAGACAATTTCGCGTGACGGGACTCATGTGGTTCCTCCGGGGCGGTGGGATTGCCGGGCGCCCGTGTTTTTGGATGGGAGTGCGAGCGTATACTGACCGACGCAAAATAGGGTGTCAATTACGAAGCCCGTGCGGAGGAGCGAATGATCAGCCGGAGAAAGAGTCTGTCGACTGTTGCGCTGGGTGCGGCGCTGATCGCCGCCTGCGGCGCCGTCGTGGCGCAGGACTATCCCGCGCGTCCGCTGCGGCTGATCGTGCCGTGGCCGCCCGGCGGCGGGGCGGATGTGATCGCGCGCGTGATTTTCCAGAAGGTCGGCGATTCTATCGGCCAGCAGGTGATCGTCGACAATCGCGGCGGTGCTTCCACCATCATCGGCATGGACATGGTCGCGAAGTCGACGCCCGACGGCTATACGTTCGGTTTTCCGACCAGCAATCTCGCGGTGAATCCGGCGTTGTTTTCCAAATTGCCGTTCGATGCCGCGCGCGATCTCGCACCTGTGATGCTTGCAGTCAACGGCCTCTACATACTCGCCGTGCATCCGTCGCTGCCCGTGAAATCGGTGAGCGAGCTGATCGCGCTCGCGAAAGCATCGCCCGGCAAATTGAATGCGTCGATCGCCGGCGCCGGCACGCCGACGCATCTGGGCCTGGAGCAATTCAAGGCGATGGCCGGCGTGAGCATCGCGGCGATCAACTATAAAGGTGCGGCGCCCGCGGCGACCGGCCTGCTGTCGGGCGAAACGCAACTCATGTTCGTCAGCGCGCCGACCGTGCTCACGCAAGTGCAGGCGGGCAAGCTGCGCGCAATCGCGGTGATGGGTGCGAAGCGTTCTTCGGCGTTGCCCGATTTGCCGACGATTGCCGAATCGGGTCTCGACGGTTACGCCGTCAGCGAATGGTACGGCGTCGTCGCGCCGGCGGGCACCAGCGCGGCGCACGTCGATCGCGTGAACGCCGAAATCCGCAAAGTGCTCGCGCTGCCGGACGTAAAGGACCGCCTCGTCGTGCTCGGTGCGGAAATCGTCGCCGGCACGCCGCGGGAATTCGGCGCGTTCATCAAGGCCGATATCGCGAAGTGGGGGAAGCTCGTCAGGGAAGCGGGAATAAAGGTGGAGTGAGGGGGCAACGCGTGCGCCGTCATTTTCGCTGCTATGCTTGACTTATGAAGAAAATCATTTCATTGATGCTGGCGGTTGCTTTGCTGGCCGCGTGCAGCACGATCGAAGCGCCGACCCTGAACGAAATCGGCATTTATTCGGCCGGCCCCGGCAGCGCGTTCCTGCCGTACGCGCAGGGCGTTGCCGGACACGCGTACGCCAACGGGCTCAACGTGCGTGCGGTCGAGACCACCGGCTCGATCGAAAACATCCGCAAGGTGAATGTCGAGACCAATCGCGCGGGCACCGTCTTCATGGGTTCCGCGTACGAGGCTTATACCGGCAGCGGTGCATGGACCAAAGGCGAGAAGTTCACCGACCTGCGCGCGCTGTTTCCGATGTACGAAACGTCGTTCCAGATGGCCGCGCTGAATTCGAGCGGCATCAACTCGCTGCGCGCGGTTGCGGGCAAGCGCGTGGGCGTCGGCCCCAGGGGCGGTCCGGCGGAAGTTTTTTTCGTCGGCCTGATCGAAGCGCTCAACATCAAGGCCGTCATCGTCAACGGCCAGCCCGCCGAAATGGTGAAGGACGTACTCGAGGGACGCATCGACGTGTTGTGGCAGGGTTCGCCGCCGCCGATACCGTCGTTGAGCAACGTGCTGGATCTGGCGCCCGCAACGGTCTTCGGCCTGACCGCGGACGAACAGGCGGCGATGATCGGGCGGTTTCCGTATCTCGCGGCGTCGACGGTGCCGTCCGGCACTTACAAAAACCAGACTGCGCCGATATTGAGCGCGGCGGCGTGGAACTTCGTGCTCGTGCACAAGGATTTTCCGGTTGCCGATGCTTACCTGCTGACGAAGGTAATCATGAACGCGCCCGATCCGCGCGCGCAGATTTATCCCGCCGCCGCCAACACGCGCGCCGGGAATGCGGCAGCGAACACGTTTCTGCCGTTTCATCCGGGCGCGCTCAAGTACTACGGCGAAGCGGGTGTTGGCGGCTTGAAGAAATGAAACCTCTGGCGAAGGCGGGCATCGTTGCCGCCGGTTACGCGTGTGCGCTGGCGATCGCGGTGGCCGTCACTGCCGCGCGGATTCAGGCGAATGCGCAAAACCCCGACGCGTATGCGGCGGCGGGCATGTATTCATTCGGCGACTCGCTGCTGTTTGTTTTCACCTTCGGAGTCGCCGCGCTGCCGCCGACGGGGCTCGCGTTTTATTTTCTGCGCCCCGCGCAATGGTTCTGGAACACGGCGGCGGCCTGCGCCGGCGCGCTCGCGTCGACCAACGTGCTTGCCGCGCTGGTCTATTGGGCGGAGCGCCTGCTGCCGCAGTGGTCTGCGCCGCTCGACGACTGGTCGGCGTTCGCGGTGCTGCGCATGATCGTCGCGCCGCTCGCCGCCGCGGCGTTTTTCGTCTGCGCGGAATTCGCGCCGGAGCGGAATCCGCGCCGCGCGCTGCGGATCGCCGGCGCGTGCGAGATTCTCGCTTCCGCGCCGTGGATGTTGTGGATTGCGATACACCGCTTTGCGCCGCATTAAGCAATGCAGGCAGCAGGTGTGTTTCAATAAAGAAAAAGGGGGAGGACGATGGCAACTCAAGACGAAGGTAACCCTGCGGCGACCCATTCAACCGTCGACGATCCGAGCGCCGATTCCGGCGAACGCCGGAAATTCCTGGGACAACTTGCGGGCGGAACCGCGGCATTGACGGCCTGCGCGTTGCTGCCGGCGTTCGCGCACGCGGCCGAAGCCGGCCCGACGTTCATCTATATCGGCTGTTTCTCGACGCGCAAGCGCGGCGCGAAAGGCGACGGCATCAGCGTATATCGGATGGATCAGCCCGCGGGCGACTGGACGCTCGTGCAGGTGCTGCCGACCGTCGAGAACCCGCAGTTCATAGCGTTCGACCGCGCGCAGAAATTTTTGTACTCGGTCCACGGCGACGGCACCGAAGTCAGCGCCTACGCGATCGACCGCGCGAGCGGAAAAATCGCGTTCCTCAACAAGCAGCCGACCGACGGCGTGAATTCGACCCACCTGACTGTCGATCCGACCAATCGCTACCTCGTCATCGGCAACGGGCCCGGCGTCGCGGTATTTCCGATCCAGGGCGACGGGTCGCTGGCGCCGCACTCCGACATGGTGCCCTCGACGTTCGATGTCGGCCCGCATCGCAATCAGAGCGAAGCGGGTCCGCATCCGCACTACGTGTCGTTCGATCCGGGCGGCCGCTTCATCGTTGCGCCGGACCGCGGCACCGACCGCGTGCTGATCTATCGCCTCGATACCGCCAGCGGCAAGCTCGTCGCCAACGATCCCGGCTTCGTGCGCACGCGCAACGGCGCCGGGCCGCGTCATATGGCTTTTCATCCGGCGCAACCGTGGGCTTACGTCGCCAACGAGCTCGACTCCACCGTCATGGCCTGTCAGTGGAACGCGGCGCGCGGCGAGTTCAAGCCTTTCGAAGTCATCACGACGCTGCCGACCAGCTACACCGGCAACAATTCGCCGGCGGAAATTTTCGTCGCACCGTCAGGGAAATTCGTTTACGTGTCGAACCGCGGGCACAACAGCATCGCGATCTTCAGCGTCGATCAGGCGAACGGCGAACTCGCGCACGTTGGCTGGGAACCGACGCGCGGGAAAACGCCGCGCTTCTTCACGCTCGCCGCCGGCGGCAGCATGCTCTACGCGGCGAACCTCGAAAGCCACAACATCGTCGCCTTCCGCGTCGACCAGCAAACCGGCAAGCTCACCGCGACGGGCCAGGTCGTGGAAACCGGCAGCCCGTCGTGCATTTTGTTTTCGCGGGCGTGATTTCCCGCGCTACACCCACGCCGCCTTTAATCTGTCCGGGGTAAACGGCGCCTGTCGCAGACGCACGCCGGTCGCGTCGAAAATCGCGTTCGCAATTGCCGCGGGCATGGGCCGGCAGGTCGCTTCGCCCGCGCCCGAGGGCGGCAGTTCGGGCCGGTCGATCAGCGTGATGTCGATGGCTTCGGGCGCGTCCTTCATGTCGACGATCGGATAGGTCAGCCAGTCGACGCTGGTGACGTTGCTGTTGTCGAACTTCACTTCTTCGAATACCGCGCGGCTTATCGTCTGCACGATCTGCGCTTCGAGCGTCTGGCGCAGCAGATCGGGCGCTATCACCTGGCCGCAGTCGTGCGCGACAACTACGCGCCTGACCCATACGCGGTGCGTCTGCCTGTTCACTTCAACCTCGGCGATGACGGCGACGCGCGTCGCGCCGCGCACCGCGTAGGAAAGGCCCTGCCCGACGTAAACGTCGCCGCGCTGCTGTTTGCGCGCGCCGACGTGCGGCTGCCAGCCCGCTTTCTCGGCGGCGGTCTTGACCACCGCGAGATCGCGCGGATTGCTCAGATAACGCAGTCGGAATTCGACGGCGTCGGTGCCGGTTGCTAGGGCCAGTTCGTCCATGAACGATTCGGACGCAAAATGAATCTGCGGCCCGCCCGGATCGCGGAAGTGCGAAGTGCGCAAGGGCGATGCGCGCTCGAGCAGCGGCGCGATGGTGTCGGAGGTCTTGCGCCGCGCGGCGAACGTATACGATTCGCCCGGCACGCCCAACAGCCACACCGGCTTCAGCGGCCAACCCGTCAATTGTCCGGCGAGCGTGCGCTCGGGCGAGCCTTCATCGCGGAAAAATTCGCGCCGCGAAAACCCCTTGGTCTCGAACTGCCAGCCGATCACCTTGCCGTCTTTATCGAGCGCGGCGCGCGAGGTGTGCACCGAGGCCGGCGACTTCGGGTCCCACCCGGTGCCGTCGCTGCGCATGCCCTGCACGCGCACGGGTTTGCCGACCGCTTTCGACAGCACGGCGGCGTCCATCGTCGCGTCGCCCGAGTCGTTGCGCCCGTACGAGCCCGGCCCGTTCATGAACATCACTTTGACTTTCTCTTCGGGCATGCCGAACATTTTCGCGATGCCTTCGCGGCAGTGATGCGGCTTCTGTCCGCCGGTCCACACGGTCGCTTCGCCGTCGCGCATGTCGGCGACGCCGCAGGCCGGCGCCATCGACGCATGCGAATGGAACGGCCACTCGTAGGTGGCCTCGACGATTTTCGCGGCGCTCGCGAATGCCGCATCGACGTCGCCGACCTTGACGTCTTCGTCGCGCTTCATCGATTGGGCGCCGCGGATGTGGTTGTAGATGTTTTTCTGATCGGGGAAGGGCGGCTTCACGTCCGACCATGTCACCTTCAACTGGCGCGCGGCCCTGATAGCATCCCACTCTTTCGGCGCGACGAGGCCGATGAAATCTTTTTGCCACACGACTTTCACGCCCGGAATGTTTTTCACCGACGCTTCGTCCACCGCCACCGGCACCGCACCCGCCACCGGCGGCCGGATCATGCGACCGTGCAGCATGCCCGGCAGCTTGACGTCGACCATGTTGGTCGCGGTGCCGAGCACCTTGGGCGCGACGTCGCGGCGGCGCGTGCCGGCCTTGCCGATGAGTTTGTATTCGCCGTGCGCTTTCGGTTTGGCCCGGCCCTGCACCTTGAGATCGTTGCCGTACTCGTGGTTCCACTCGAGCTGCACGTCGAAGTGTTTGCCGCCGACCAATTCGCCGTACGAAACTTGTTTGCCGCCCGCGCCGCTGTTCACACCGATCACGCCGTTATTTACCGCGAGCTGATCCGCGGCGACGCCGAGTTTCGCGGCGGCCATTTCGACCAGCGTGAGCCGCGCTTCGGCCGCGGCGTTGCGCAGCGCGATGCCGCCGAACCAGATGCCGGTCGAGCCCGAGGCGCCGCCCTGATCGACGGTCTCCTCGGTGTTGCCCTGGACCATGCTGACGCGCTCGGGCATGACGTCGAGCTCTTCAGCGATCATTTTGATCCAGCCGATCTCGGTGCCTTGGCTCATGTCGACCTTGCCGGTCCAGCCGACGACGCTGCCGTCCTGATTGATGCTGATGTAGCTCGACAACTGGTCGGGCTTCAAGCCGAGGCGCGACGCCTGCGCACCGGCGGCGCCGGCTGATTTGCTCAGGCCGGGCAGCAACACGGACACCGTGAGCGCGCCGGCGCCGGCGAGAAATTCACGACGATCGATTTTGAGTGTCATGAGGTTCTCCTTTACGCCTGCGCCGCGCGCTTGACCGCGCGCAGTATGCTCATGTGCGTGCCGCAGCGGCACTTGAGTCCCGACAGCGCTTCGCGGATCTGCGCGTCGCTCGGGCGCGGGTTCTTGTCGAGCAGCGCGACCGAGGTCAT
>CAZEAX010000203.1:0-8596 GCA_964510405.1 uncultured Streptomyces sp.
ATTTGATGAAGTTTAGCCATTCCCGCGCCGCCGCCGGTTCGCGCGCGGTTTTCTGCAGGCCCGCGCAAAACGTCGTGATCTTCTGAATTTCGTCCGGCAGCGGGCCGACGAGATCGATGCCGGGCACCGGCAGGAGTTCACTGACTTGCTGAAACGCAAGCTCGGTTTCGCCGCGCGCCGTTGCAGCACCCGACGGTTCGCCTTTGATCTGCCGGGATTTCGCTTTCATTTCGTCCGCGATGCCGAGTTTCCCGAACAGCTCGAGCATGTAAACGCCGGAAGGACCGGTCGAGAATGAAATCGCTCTCGCCGCCAATAGCGCACGTTTGACTGCGTCGGCCGACGAAATATCGGGACGCGGCGCGCCCGCGCGCACGGCGACGCCGACGCCGGACGTCGCCAGCTCGACGCGGCTGTCCGCTGCGAGCCTGCCGCATTGAATGAGCTCGTCGATGTCCTTCGCCTGCAGGAACACGAGATCGCTGGCTTCGCCTTCTTTCACCCGCTTCAGCAAATCCACGCCCGGAATCCACTGCGTGACGACCTTGTGCCCGCTTGCGCGCTCGAATTGCGGCAGGAGTTCGAGATACGCCGCCTTGATCGCGACCGATGACATTGCCTGGATTTCAGCCATGGCGGTCAGCGCGGCTTCTTCAGGTATTCGGCGTTCACGCAGTTCGCGAGCTTGCTTTCGCGCAAATAGTCGTACGCGGTTTCGATCGCTTTGCGGCGCAGATCGCCGAGCGAATCCGGGCTGTAAAACGCCGCATGCGGATTGAGCAGCATGCGCCCGCGTATCCATGGCTCGTTCTCCTGCCACGCCGCAACAAGCGGATCGGCGGTCGACGCCGGCTCTTTCGGCAGGACGTCGAGACCGACGGCGCCCAGCTTGCCGCTTTTGAGTCCTGCGAGCAGCGCGGCGGTATCGCAGATCGGGCCGCGCGCGGTGTTGATGAGGTACGCGCCCGGCTTCATCGCCGCGACGGCCGCGTCGTTGATGATCGCGCGCGTCGAGTCGTTCAGCGGCGCATGTATCGTCACCACGTCGGCCATGCCGAGCAGTTCGTTCAGCGTGCGCGCGCGCGTGAAGCCGAATGCCAGTTCGGAACCGTTCGGCAGCTCGGGGTCGTAGAACGCGACGTTCATGCCGAAAGCGCGCGCACGCAGGGCGGACGCGGTGCCGATGCGGCCCAGCCCGATTACGCCATAGCACGCGCCGCGCAGGCGCCGCGCGGTGACGTTGTGCACGTGGGTCCAGCCGCCCTTGAGGTCCGTGCGCAGCGCGGCGTCGAGCGCCGCGGTGCCGCGCGCGAAAGTCATCATCATCGCGATCGCCGAATCCGCGACTTCGGTCGTGCCGTAGTCGGGCACGTTGCACACCGCGATGCCCGCGTCGCCGCAGGCTTTGAGGTCCACCACGTCGAAGCCGACGCCGTTGCGCACTACGATGCGCGTGCGCTTCAAATGCGGGATTACTTTGGCGTCGATCGGCACGAACCGCGTGATGATCGCGTCGCAGCTCTCCCACGCGGAGAGTTCGACCGCCTCGAAGCGGTCTTTGCGCGCATTGACCAGCACGGTGTCGGCGCCGGCGACTTCCCGCTCGATATCGAGCGGGTCGGAGCGGCTGTCCGGAAATAATATGTTGAAAGGCACGGCGGGTTTCCTTTGGTTTATATTTTTGCGACGAAGCGGATTTTAAGGCTTTCCGCGCCGCCATGCCGGACACCTCAATGGTCCGGCAGCGGGATGAATTCGGTTTCGTCCGGCACGCGCGGAAAATCCTGTGCGCGCCAGCGCTCTTTCGCGGCATCGATCAGGTCCTGTGAACTCGCCACGAGGTTCCACCAGATGAGACGATCGCCGTCCATAGGCGCGCCGCCCAGCAGCATCACGCGCGACGCGGTCGCCGCGCGGATTTGCAACGTGTGCCCGGCATCGAGCACGGCCATGTGATAGGGCGCAACGACCTCGCCGCCGATTTCGACTTCACCTTCGACGACGTAAGCCGCGCGCTGCGGATGCTCGGCCGGGAAATCGAACGTGGCGCCGGCCGCCAGCTCGACCGCGAGGTAAAACATTGCCGAAAACGCCGGCGTCGGCGCGTGCTGGCCGAAAGCAGTACCTGCGATCAATCGCATTTCCACGCCCGGCCGCGCAATCAGCGGCAGGCTCGCTTTGGGCAGATGCGTAAACGACGGCGGCGCGTCTTCGTGCGCTTTCGGCAGCGCGACCCATGTTTGAATGCCGTGCAGACGCCGCGCGACTTTGCGGTCTTCCGCCGGCGTGCGCTCCGAATGCACGATGCCGCGGCCCGCGGTCATCCAGTTGACGTCGCCCGGCGCGATGCGCTGCACGCTGCCCAGGCTGTCGCGATGCAGGATGTTGCCTTCGAACAGATATGTCACCGTGGCGAGACCGATGTGCGGATGCGGCCGCACGTCGATGCCACGGCCCGGCGCGAAATCCGCGGGGCCCATGTGATCGAAAAAAATGAACGGTCCGACCATCTTGGCGGGAAAGGCGGGCAGGAGCCGCCGCACCTCGAAATCGCCGAGGTCCTTGGTGTGCGGTTTTAATACCGCGGAAATGTTGGCGGTCATGACGCTGTCCGAAGCAGGTGAAGGGTCAAAGCTTGAGCGACGTCGGAATATACACTTCCGAGTGCAGCGTGCGGTGCACCGGACATTTGTTGGCGATTTCCAGCAGCTTCGCGCGCTGCGCGTCGTCGAGAGCGCCCGTCGCTTCGATCTCGCGTTCGATTTTGTCGATTCTGCCTTCCTTCGTCTCGCATTCGGCGCAATCCTGGGCGTGGATTTTTTCGTGCCTGAGCCGCACGGTGACCCGGTCGAGCGGCAATTGCTTCTGGTCCGCGTAGGCGCGGAGCGTCATCGCGGTGCACGCGCCGAGACTCGCGAGCAGCAGATCGTACGGCGAAGGTCCGGTGTCGTTGCCGCCGTACGCGGCCGGTTCATCCGCGCGCAGTCTATGCACCCCCGCGCGTATGTTTTGCGTGAATTTTCCCTCGCGCGTTTCCTGCACGACCACGCGGCCGGGTTCGGCGGTCAGGTCGTCGTCAGCCTGCGCGATTTCTCCCAGGTAGCGGCCGGCCCATGCCGCAAGTACCGTGGCGACGTAGGCGGCATCGGCCTTCTTCGCCATCAGATGGTCGGCGTCGTCGAGCGACACGAAACTCTTGGGATGCCTGGCCGCGAGGAAAATCTGCGCGGCGTTGTCGATGTCGACCGTGGTGTCGCGCGGGCTGTGGAAGATGATCAGCGCCTTGCGCAGGTTGGCGATCGCGTCATGCAGGTTGTGCGCCGAGATGTCGTCGAGGAACTGTTTCTTGATGCGGAATTTTCTGCCGGCCAGCGCGACCTCCGCTTCGCCGTGCGCTTCGATCTCCGCAACGGCCGGTTGCAGCAGGCCGCGCACGTGCTCCGGTTGATACGGTGCGCCTATCGTGGCCACCGCCACCGCCTCGGGGATGTGCGCCGCCGCGGCGAGCACCGCCGCGCCGCCCAGGCTGTGCCCGACCAGGATTTTCGGCGCGGCATAGTTACTGCGCAGAAAATCCGCCGCCGCGCGCAGATCGGCGATGTTCGACGAAAAATTGGTGTTCGCAAAATCGCCCGCGCTGCCGCCGAGTCCCGTGAAATCGAACCGCAGCACCGCGATGCCTTCATCGGCGAGCGCGCGGCTGATGCGCGTCGCGGCGAGGCTGTCCTTCGAACAGGTGAAGCAGTGGGCGAACAGCGCGTAGGCGCGCGGCGTGCCTTGCGCGGGTTCGAGCCGCGCGGCGAGTTCGACGCCGTCGGCGCCGGGAAAACGGATCATGTGAGTCGGGTCTGCCATGGACATTCCTTCGCGCTTGGGACCGCTGGCTGGCGGATCGAACGCGCGCGCATCAAGGGCGCGGGTTCATCCGGCGGGGAGTGCGGGGGGAGATAATCCTACACCGCTTCGAGCTGCGGAGGGCGCGCGCCGGCTCCGCGGGCGGATTGCGCCGGCGTAATGCGCAAATGCGAGGATCAGCGCGCGACCGCGAGTTTCGGCTGCTCCGCGCGATCGCGCTTCTTCAGCTCGTCGCCCAGGTGGCGCGCGATCGCGCGCATGCCGTAGAGCCCGGCTTCGGCTTCTGCTGCGCTGTTGTAGTTCGTGTTGGTATTGACGTCGTACGTGTAGAGCTGGCCGGCTTCGTCGGTGATGAATTCGATTCCGGAGATGCCGATGCCGTTGTCCGCGATGAAGCGCTGGTAGCGCTCGACGATCGGGTCGTCAAAGTCCTGCACGATGCGGAAACGCGGCGCCACGGCTGCCGGCGCGGACTCGCCGACCGGGCAGAACGCGTCGCCGACCTGGCACACGTCGGCGGGGCACAATTCGAAACCGAGCGTGGTGTCGACGCGCACCGCGTACAGGAATTTGCCGCCGACGAATTCGACGCGCGTGATGAACGGCTCGGGCGCGCGGATGTATTCCTGCACGAGCGTGATGCCGTCGATCGAATCCTCGAACGCGTCGCTTTCGACGTATTGCTCGAGCGCGCCGATATCGTGAAACAGGCGCACGCCGAGTCCCTTGCCCGCGCGGTTGTGCTTGGTGATGAACGAGCCGCCGAAGCCGCGCGCGGCATCGACGATCTGGCGCCGGCCGATAGCCGCGCTCGTGCGCGGCGTGCGGATGCCGTATTTCGCGAGCGCCGCGTATTGGGCGATCTTGCTCAATTCGAGCTGCAGCGCGCGTCCGTTGTTGATCACGCGGCGATCGTGCTGCTCGAGCCAGGCGAGAACGGCCGCCGTGTATTCGGGCGCGTAGCGGTGACCGCGCGTGTGCGATGACGCGCTCATGCGGTTGTAGAAGACGCCGTCCAGCGGCACCGACGAAAAATCGAGCACGCCCTGGTTGAGAAACCACTCCGAGTACGGCAGATCGAGTTCGGCAAACGCCGCGCGCAGGGGATCGACCCACGCGTCGTTTTCGTGAATGACGTAGATTTTTTTCATGGTGTGCCCGCCGATATTCATGCTGAGGAGGGCGAGCGTACCGATACGCCGGATAAAACGGAAAGAATAAAGAGTGCACTAGATATAACCAAAATCTACCAGGGGTTCCGCGTGCAGGCGCAACTCGCTGAAACGGCGAGAAATTCTCCGGATCCGGAGAAGGTAGGACTCGATCTGCGCGCGTTGCCGGAAGCTACTGCAGGGGTATTCCCGCCTCTTTCGCGGCCTTGCGATAACGCTCGATTTCCTTCGGCAGAAGGTCGGCAATTTGCGCGGGGGTCGCGACCCAGGCCTCGGCGCTTTCGTTTTCGAGAAACTTTTTCATTTCCGGGCCGCCCAGGCTTTTGTTGACGGCTGCGTTGATGAAATTCATCCGGTCTGCGGACAGGCCGGCCGGCGCGAACAATCCCCACCACAGTTCGTACGTGTAGCCGGGCACGCCCGACTGCGCGACGGTCGGCAGTCCCGGCAGCAGCGCAGTCGGTTTCTCGCTGGTGATCGCAATCACCCGCACGCGGCCCGCGCGCAACTGCGGATTCACCGCCGCGGCGCTCGCGATGCAGAGCTCGACTTCGCCCGAGGCCAGCGCGGTCATCGCCTGCGAAATGCCTTTGTACGGGATGTGCGTGAGCTTGATGCCGGCGGCCGACGCGAACAAGGCGCCGGAGAAATGATTGTTGCCGCCGGTTCCCGACGACGAATACTTGAGCCCGCCCGGATCTTTTTTCGCCAGCGCCACGAGTTCTTTCACGGTTTTCGCCGGGACCGACGGATGCATTGCGACCATCATGGGCGCGCGCGCGATCATCGCGACCGGCACGATGGCGTGCGCGGGATCGAAGGGCAGCTTCTCGCGCACCGCGGCGGTCGCCGGATATGACGACGTGTGGCCGAGCAGCACGTGCCCGTCGGGTTCGGCCTTGGCCGCGATCTCGGTGCCTATCATGCCGCTGGCACCGGGGCGGTTGTCGACGACGACGTTCTTGCCCCATGCAATGGTGAGCTGTTGCGCCACGGCGCGGGTCATGATGTCGATCGATCCGCCGGCCGTGTAGGGCACGATGATCTGCACGTTGCGCGCCGGATACGGCGCCTGTGCGGCAGCGGGCTGCGCGAACGCGCCGAGCAGCGGCAGGACAAGAAAGGCGCCCAGGCGCATTTTCGGCATGATTCTCTCCTCACTATGAATGCGGCACGATGACTGCGCGGCCATGATACTCCAGGCGCGGGAGCGCCGAGGTTGACTAAATTTTTCGCGCGGCTCACGATGGCGCCTCTGCACCAGAGGGGGATTTCATGCACGAATTTTGCGGCGCGCCAGCGCGCCTGGTCTCACGCGTTGCCGCGCCGGCACTCATAATTTTGTTGGCGGGCGTGAACGCCGCTTGCGCGGCGGATGCCGGCGACATTGCCGAAGGCATGCGGCTCTTCACGCAGAAGGGCAACTGCCAGGCCTGTCACGGCTGGGCCGGCGACGGGCGCAAGATGGACAACCAGATGCCGACCGGCGCGAACCTGCGCGAAAGCAAACTCGACCGCAACACCTTCGTCATGATCGTCAAATGCGGTTTGCCGAATACGGGCATGCCGCCGTTCGACAAATTCGCCTATAGCGACGGACGGTGCTACTCGATGACGGAAGCGGACCTCAAGGCGAAGGGCATCAACATGGCCGACCCGCCGGCCACTTTGCAGGCGCGCGAGATCGAGTTGCTCGCGGATTTCGCATTCGCCAAAATCGTCGGCAAGGGCCCGATGGACCGCGCGAAATGCGCCGACTACTGGGGCGGCGCCTCCGAGGTGTGCAACGAATTGAAGTAGCCGGCGGCTGCCGCCGCCGGCGAGCTGCGCTCAGGCTGTCAGTTCAGCGCGAACACAAACAGGTAGCTCGAGTTCTCGAGCTTGTCGAACTTCTTCGGGTGCAGGTGGCGGCCGCTGGACTGCACGGCAATATACTGCTTGCCGCCGATCGAGTAGGTCACGGGCGCGCCTTTGAGCGGCGTGCCGACGTTGAAGCGCCACATTTCTTCGAGCGTGTCGTCGTTGTAGGCAACGACCCAGCCGTCCTGCAGCGCGCTGAACACGAGTCCGCCCGCGGTTGCGATCGTGCCCGAGCGCACTTCGATGTCGGTCACGGCCTTGGCGACGACTTTGTGTTTCGTCGTATCGAACGCGGTGACCGAGCCGTAGTAGAGATCGCTCGTATAGGTGCGCTTGTCGCTCGCTTTCTCGTCGATGTCGCCGCCGCCGGGAATGTAGCGCACTTCGGCGCCGTTTTGCGTGAAACAGCCTTCGGTGCCGGCGCCGTACGCGATGTTCTTCACCGGATTGAACGCAGTCGGCTGGTGCGCGATGCCGCCGTGCCAGGTCGGGCACGTCTTCTTCATCGGGTCGCCGCGCAGCGAGCGCGCGATCGGGTTGTAAACCTGCACGTCGAGCTTGGGGTCGTATTCGACGGGCATGCCGGTCTTGGGGTTGATGCCTTTGGTCCAGTTGACCTCGTTCACGTACTGGTCGGCCTTGAGAAATTTGCCGTTCGTGCGGTCGAGCGTGTAGAAAAAGCCGTTGCGCGCGAAGTGCGTCACGACCTTGCGCGTTTTGCCGTCGATCTGCTCGTCGTGCAGCATGTGGATGCCGACTTCGTCGTAGTCCCACGAATCGTTCGGCGTGTACTGGAAATGCCAGGCGAGCTTGCCCGTATCGATGTTCAGCGCGACGGCCGAGTTGGTGTAAAGGTTGTCGCCGGGCCGCGCCTGCGGGTCGTACTGCGGGATCGGATTGCCGGTGCCCCAGATCGTGAGCTTGGTGACGGGGTCGTACGAGCCCGTCTGCCACAGCCCGCCGCCGCCGGTTTTCCACGCCTGGTTCTTGTCTTTCCACGTTTCACTGCCGGGCTCGCCGGGCGCGGGCACCGCGTACCAGCGCCACAGCTCGTTGCCCGTTCTCACGTCGAGCGCCGCGACCCAGCCGCGCGTCTTGCCGTCGCCGGCGCCGTTGGCGATGATGACCTTGCCGTCGGCGGTGATGGGCGCGGCGAAGAAACGTTCTTTCTTGCCGAATTCGTTGGCGACGAGGATTTTCTTGTCCCAGACGATCTCGCCCTTGTCGCGGTTGATCGCGATCACCCGGCCGTCGGGCAGGTTGGCGATGACGAGGTCTTCCCACAGCGCGATGCCGCGCGAGCGCGAAATGTTGCCCTTGTGCGTGACGCCCGGATCGGCGACCCACACGAATTCGCCCTTGTTCGGGTTGCGCGCGTCTATCTTGTAGACCGTGCCCCAGCCGTCGGTCGTGTACATGAAGCCGTTGTCGATGAGCGGATTGACTTCGGCCTCCGGCCCGTTGGCGGCGACGTCCTGCATGCCGCCGAGCGCCATCGCCCATGCCATGCGCAGGTTCTTCACCGTATCGCGGTTGATCTGCGTCAGCTTGGAGTAGCGCTGCGAGCCGTAGTCGCCGTTCATCATGAGCCAGTTCTGCGGCTCGTTCTGCGCGTTGAGCAGGCGGTCGCGCGTCACCGTCATCGAGTAATCGGCGGCGGATGCGGTGACGGCCCAGCCGAGCGCGATGGCGGCGGCGATTTTATTCAG
>CAZEAX010000204.1:0-857 GCA_964510405.1 uncultured Streptomyces sp.
CATGTCGTTGCCCTGGCGGTCGCGCGTCGTCGGATCGTGGATCTGGAAAAAGAACTCGAGCAGCGTTCGATAGCTGAGCTTGGCCGGGTCGAAGATGATCTCGATCCCTTCGGCGTGAGTGCCGTGGTTGCGGTAGGTCGCGTTCGGCACGTCGCCGCCCGTGTAGCCGACGCGCGTGGAGATCACGCCGTTCATCTTGCGGATCAGGTCCTGCATGCCCCAGAAGCAGCCGCCTGCAACCACTGCGCGTTCTGTTGTGCTCATTTCACGTCCTCCACTTGGTCGAGGTAATCACCATAGCCTTCGGCTTCCATGTCGTCGCGATGGATGAAGCGCAGCGACGCCGAGTTGATGCAGTAGCGCAGCCCGCCGCGATCGCGCGGGCCGTCGTTGAACACGTGGCCGAGGTGGCTGTCGCCCGCGGCCGAGCGCACTTCGATGCGCACCATGCCGTGCGACGTGTCGCGCAGCTCGTTGACGTTCGCCGGCGCGACCGGCTTGGTAAAGCTCGGCCAGCCGCAGCCCGACTCGAATTTGTCGCTCGACGCGAACAGCGGCTCGCCGGAAACGATGTCGACGTAGATGCCGGGCTCGTGATTGTGGAGCAGCTCGCCGGTGCCGGGCGCCTCGGTGGCGCCTTTCTGCGTGACGCGAAATTGCTCCGGCGTGAGGCGCGCCACGGCTTCGGGAGTTTTTCGGTAGTCGGCCATGTCAATTCTCTCCTTGCAGGCGGTTCGACCGGGCAAGACCCGGCTGCGTTCCATCGATTATGCCCGCCGGATGCCACGATAAAACAACCCTGCTCCTCACCGCAACTCGACCACGCTGATCCGGTCGGCGTCCTTGCGCAGCACGAT
>CAZEAX010000204.1:867-8541 GCA_964510405.1 uncultured Streptomyces sp.
GCTCTTTCTTTACATAGAGCCGCTGGGGCACGAAGACGAAACGGTTGTGATAGCTCGTGCCGCCCGGCGTGCGGCCCGACACGACGATGTAGCTCCCCCAGACATCCTGTTTCGGCCACGAGGTGTCGAGCGAAGGCGTGATCTCAATGTAATAGCTCTGGGCGGCGCCATCGAGTGTCTCATAGCGCACGACCAATGCACCCGCGCCCGAAGCGCTCAGCTTGCTCGCGCCTTTTTCGAGCGCATAGGCAAGATGAGTGCCGTTGTCTTCCAGAAAATTACAGCCGTGCAAAAACGCGGTGAGAAGGACCGCACTGCAGACGGCAAGCGCTTGGCGAACGGGCGCACGCTTCATTCTCAGCATCCCGCCTTCACGCCATCGACAGCTACGACGCGTTCGCGAATCAGGCGCTCGAGTTCCGTGCCCATGCCGATTTCCGCGAGCACGCTGGCAATGTCCTTGCCCGGTTTGGATGCGGGTGCGCCTATCGTCATCGGTGTGCGCGACAGCTTCACGCCGGGCGCCGTCGTTGTAATCAAACCGAAGCCTTCGTGCTCACGAGTCACTGCCAGTCCCCGCGCCACAGTTATCCGATCCGTCATCAACTCGGGGAGGCTCGGTACTACACGGTGGGCGCCGATGCCGGCTTTGTTCAACACATCAACCCACGCCGCTACGCTGCGGCTACGCATGCGCGTTTCCAGTTCGCGCTCGAGGTCAGTTCCGGTGCGACCGGCCAGATCGGCCAATTCCGCGCAGTGCGCAAGCTCTCTCTCTGATGCTGCGAGGAACAGCCAGCCGTCACTGGCTTCATAAAGACGGTTGAGCGGCCCTTCGCCGGTGGCCTCCTGGCCGTGCGGTTCGTTCCACTCTTTGCCTTTATAATCGTGCAGCAGCGCCGATTGCAGCATCGTCGCCGTGTACGCGAGTGCGCTGTCCACAAACTGCCCTTCTCCGGTACGGCGCTTGTGCAGCAGGGCCAGCGCCACGCCATAACAGGCCGTCAGGCCGGTCCCGTAATCGTTCGCGGCGAAAGGCGCAGTTGCCGGTTTGCCCGAACCGTAGCGCACCTGCATGCCCGACACCGCCTGGCCGATCTGCTCGTGGCCGGGTCTGCCCGCGTAAGGACCGAGATGGCCGAAAGTATTCATGGAGCCATAGACGATGCCGGGCCTGCGGGCGCGCACCCGTTCGTAGTCGATCCCCAGTTTCTCGGCGACACCGCTGCGGAAGTTCTGCAGCACGACGTCGGCCTCATCCACCAGTTTCCAGAAGATTTCCAGCCCCTCTTTCGTTTTCAGGTCGATGAGGATGCTGCGCTTGCCGCGATTGATGTCGTTATGCCGCAGCACCGTTCGCGTGTGCGGGCTGTCGATCTTGATGACATCGGCTCCAAACTCCGCGAGAGTGCGCCCGCACGTCGGCCCGGCCAGCACGATGCACAAGTCCACCACCTTCACGCCCTGCAGCGCCGAACGCAACACTTCGCCGCCTGCCGTTGCATCGATAGCGGACGCTGGTTTGTGCGCGACGAGTTCCCGCAGAATTTCCGCGCGATGCGCATCCGTCCGCGGGCGCGACATGCGCACCGAGCCCGGGGTGGCCGAGAGGCGCGCGTTGATGCCGGGGCCGCGGAAGGGGCCGAGTTCCGGATCATCGTAGTCGGCGATAATTTTTGAAGCGAGCGCCTGCGGATGCTGCAGCCATTCGGCGCTGGAATGGCAGATCACGCCTTCGGAACCGATCTCCGCGATGATGTCCTCCCACTCCTTGGCCGTTCGCGTGCGCATCACCTCGTCGAATTTCTGCGCGAGTTCCTTCGGCGGCAATTTCGCATCGCGCCACTTGTCCATGCCGATGCTCTTGATGAAGGCCTCGAACTTCTTGTTGTTCGCCACGTACATGAGCCAGCGCCCGTCCTTGCAGGGCAGTTGCCGGCTCCAGTTGAATTCGGGCTCGGGCTCGGGTTTGCCGTTGACGAGCAGGCCGCGCGCGCCGACCACGGTGAAGGTCGCGTCGAACAGCGGAATCTCCACGCGCTGGCCGAGGCCGCAACGCGCGCGCGCATTGAGCGCCATAGCTACAGTAACCGCACAGAGGAAGGCCGCGTAGGCCGAGCCATAGGGAACGACCGTATAGACCGGCCGGCCATTGGTCGCACGGCTGGCGCGATAAGCGCCCGTGGCCGCACCCACTACGCCTTCCCATGCCTTGACCCGCGCACGCGGATCGTCCGCGCCGAATCCGGGGAGCGAACAATAGATGAGACGGGGATTCGCGGCGGTCATCGCGGCGGCGCCCAAGCCGAGTCTGTCCATCACGCCGGGACGGAAATTTTCGATCACGACGTCCGCCGTGGCAATCAGCTTGCGCGCCGTCTCCTTGTCGGCCTCATTCTTGAGGTCCAGCACGATGCTGCGCTTGTTGCGGTTCCAGGTGGCATTGGCAGGCGTGTTCCAGCGCGGCCCGCCGGGAGGATCGATCCGTATCACGTCCGCACCCTGATCCCCCAGCAGCATGGCTGCCATCGGGCCTGCCATGTGCTGTCCAAAATCGATGACCCGAATGCCTTCCAGTACCGATGCAACTGCCATGCGTTTCTCCGCGTAATTGAAAACGATGTTCCGCGCGGCTCCGGTTGAAGCCGCGCTTTTCAGTGTTGCTAATCCGTGCGTATCCCCGCCGCCTTGATTACTTTACCAAGACTCGCCATCTCGGCCTTGATCGACGCCGTGAATTCCTGCGGTGAGCTGCCGACAATCTCGGTGCCATCTTTGAACAACAGGTCCTTCACTTCCGGTTTGTTCAAAGCCTGCACGATTTCGCGGTTCAGCACAGCAACGATTTTGGCCGATGTTTTGGCCGGAGCAAACATGCCCGCGTTCGAGGCCGACTGATAGCCCGGCAGACCGGAGTCCGCGACCGTCGGCAGACCCGGTGCGAGCGCGGACGGTTTGGCAGTCCCGATCGCCAAAGCGCGCAACTTTCCCGATTTGATGTGCCCGGCGACCGAACTGCTGGTCGCGAACGACATATGCACTTCGCCGCCAAGCACGGCGAGCACCGCGGGTCCCTGCCCTTTGTACGGGACGCGCACGATGTTCACGCGCGCCATGTATTTGAAGAGTTCCGCCGCGAGGTGCGACGACGACCCGCTCGTTCCCGATCCGTAGTTCAGCGCGCCGGGTTTCGCTCTGGCAAGCTCGATCAGCTCTTTGATCGTCTTCGCCTGCACTGCGGGATGGACCACGACCACATTGGGCGTGCTCGCGGCAAGCGTAACCGGGACCAGGTTCTTCAGCGCGTCGAACGATACTTTCTGCAGCAGCGGCATCATCCACAAACTGCTGCCATGGAAGAGCAGCGTGTAGCCATCAGCCGGCGCCGCCACGACGATCTCGGCGGGAATGACGCCGGTCGGGCGATTGTCCACGACGACCTGCTGACCGAAACTGGCCGTAAGTCCCTGGGCAATGAGACGCGCGACGAGATCCGTCGCACCGCCGATCGCCGAAGTGACAATGCGTACCGGCCGCGCCGGGAATTCCTGCGCATGCACCGCACCGCCGAACACGGCAGTGCCGGCAAACAAAATCGGGATCAGAAAACGAAACATTGCATGTCTCTCACGCCGCAATTGCCGGTCATTGCTCCGAACGTATGCCGGCATCCTTGATCAGCTTGCCCATGGTGGCCATTTCCCGTTTTATCACTGCGGCAAACTCAGCCGGCGTATTACCCACGGTTTCCACGCCGGAACTCAGGAACTTTTCCTTCACTTCCGGCTTGTTCAACACGTCCACCGCGGCGCGGTTCAGACCGTCGATGATAGCGGTCGGCGTTTTCGCGGGCGCGAACAGACCGGATACGGTCACCGTTTCATAGCCGGGCAGCGATGCGCCCACCGTGGGCAGCTCGGGAAACAGCAGCGACCGCTTCGCGCTGGTAACGGCAATCGCCCGCAAGCGCCCGGCATTGATCTGCGCGCGCGCCGCCGGCAGAGTAGCGAACATCAATTGAAGCGATCCCGCCACAAGGTCGACGACCGCAGGCGCGCCACCCTTGTAGTAAACGCCGACGATGTCGACATGCGCCATCGACTTGAAAAGTTCCGCGGCGAGATGAGGCGAAGAGCCGATGTTGGAGCCGCCGTAGTTCAGTTGCCCCGGCCTGGCCTTCGCGCGCTCGATCAGATCATTTACGGACTTCACGGGCAACGCAGGATGCACCACCAGTACGTTCGGCGAGCGCACGGCCAGCGTGATGGGACTCAGATCGCGGATGGGATCGTAAGGGACGCGCTGCATGAACGGCAGCGTCCATATGGTAGTGCCGTATACGAGCAGCGTGTAGCCATCGGGCACCGCCCCCGTGACGCTGGTGATCGCAACGAGGCCGGCACCGCCGCCGCGATTCTCAACCACGACCGGCTGGCCGAAGGAACTTGCCAACCCGGTGGCGATCAGGCGCGCGGCGAAATCGCCGCCTCCGCCGGCATCGGTCGCAATGATGCGCACCGCCTTGACGGGAAATTGTTGCGCCAGAGCATTAACCCCGGTACCGGCGATTCCCAATCCCAATAGTGCTGCGGCACGACGACCCGCATTCATTCGGCGGCCGAACCGTCACACTCTGCGCTAATCGTAATATGCCGGCGACATCCTGAGCGTCGCGGTCTGTGCCGAATCGTGATTGATCCAGACCTGCGCGTTATTCGCGGCGGCGGCCTGCCTGAGTTTCTCCAGCGAGGTGATTGTCGCCGGTTTGTCGAAGTTCTGTACCGGCGCGCGCGGCGTGTCCCAGTTGTCGCGGAAATGCGCGGCATCGCCCGTGAGCAGCACTGCGCCGGTCTTCGGAAGTTTGACAAGCAGCGACTGGTGTCCCGGCGTATGGCCGCGCGAGGCCAGGATCGTGACCGAGCCGTCGCCGAACACGTCGTAATCGCCGTTGAGCTTCGTGGTCGGGTTGTCTTTCAGCTTCGACCAGTTCGCCGGCGCGGCGGGCGGATTGCCTTTGGGGCCGATATAGAAATCGTATTCCGCTTCCTGAATGAACAACTGCGCGCGCGTAAAGAGGCTGCCGTTGCCGACGTGGTCGGGATGCGCATGCGAGAAGCCGACGTACGCAATGTCGTTCGGGGTCAGGCCGAGATCCGCGAGCTGCTGCGTGAGCGTCTTGGGCGAGCGCCAGTACCAATGCAACGCGCCGGCCGGCAGGCCCTCCGGCTTGGCGGCGAGCGACTCCGCATAACCCGTCTCCCACAACATCCAGCCTTTCGCATGCTTGATGAGGTAGCAGCTGTTGCTCAATGTGATGGGCTTGTTCACGTTCTCGGCGACACCCGGCGTCCAGCGCGACTTGTCGAGTGAATTGCCTTCGCCGCAGTAGAGCACGTACATGCGCTCGACGCCGCTGCCCGCGGTATTGGATGTGCTGGCGCAGCCCGCGATCAGCGCGGCGGCGAGAAGTGCGATGAGTGGTTTCATTTTTTTCTCCGGTGATTAAGTGATGGGTGATGGGCGATGGGTGATGGGTGATTGAGTGATTGAATCGATCTTGAATCGCTAAAGCACTAGAACTGATCGCTAAATCGCTAAATCACTCCCTTTCCCGCTACTCCAATCTCCAGCCCATTCGGATCCTTGAGCAGCAATCCGCCTGCAGGATTCGGTTTCGATGCGATGCCGCGGCGGTCGAGCTCGGCTTTCACTTTGCCCTGATCGTAATTCTCGACGACCAGGCCGAATTCGTTGCAATAAGGCTTGCCGTCGGAACCCGCCGGCCGCAGCACGAGCGTGTTCTCGCCAAAGCGCAGCCGCACGTCGTCTTTCTGCTGCGACACGGGTTTCATGCCCATCAGGCTCGTATAGAACTCCGCCTCTTTCGCGACATCGGGCACATGGAGCACGAAGTACTGAAAATAAAGCGCCTTGAAGCCTTTGCCGCCCGGCTTTGCAAACGATTCGGGGTTCTTCACGCCGAGCGCGTACGCGTCTTTGCATTTGTCCGAGCGCGCAACCTCGCAAGGCGCGGCTGCGCCCGGAAACATGCCCGCATCCTTGATCGTGACGATGTGCTGCGTGTAGCCCGACGGGCCGCTCACGAACCAGCCCGCTTCGCCGTCCGGATGCACGCCGGGCAACTTGCGCCGCAGCAGTTCGTCCTTGAGTTAGTTCGCGCGGTTCCAGTAGTCCGGCAGGCCGAACGCAAAATGCCCGACGGCTGGCGCGGTGCCGGGTTTGCCGGCCGTCAGGTAGAAACTGTTCGGCGCGTCTTCGGGCCCGCAGTCGAGCTGGCATTTCGTGCCGTCGTCCCACACGTCGCGCATGCCGAAAAGATCGACGTAGAAGTTGCGCGTGACTTGGTAGTTCTCCGACGCGTACGACAAATGATTGACGGTCGTGACGGCAAGCGCCTTGTTCGGCGCCTCGGCCGCGAACGCGCCCGCTGCGCGCCCCAGCGCGCCATACGCTACCCCCGCGCCCATTGCGCGCAGCAATTGCCGGCGCCCGTTCAGTATCGCTTTATCGTTCATGCACTCACTCCTCGACGAATAATCAAAGCTTCAGCATGCGCTGCGCGTTCAGGCTCAGTATCATCTCGCGCTCGTGCAGCGACAGGCGCGGCAGCGACTCGACGAAATCGACCGGCTGCTTCACCGCCATGGCCTGCGGAAAGTCGGTGCCCATCACGATGCGCTCGACGCCGACCAGATCGATAAGATCGCGCATGATCTCAGTGTTGAAGACGATCACGTCGTAATAGAAGCGCTTCAAGTACGCACTCGCCGGCTGCTTCATGTGCTTCAGCGCCGGGCTCACGCCGATCGCATAATCGAAGCGGCCGATCAGCCACGGAAACGTGCCGCCGGCATGCCCGATATACACCTCGAGCTTCGGAAATGCATCGAGCACGCCGCCGCCCACGAGCGCCATTGCTGCGACACCGTCTTCGTACGGATTGCCGAGCACGTTGATCATGTACAGGTCTTTCAGGCGCTCGGCCCCGAACGGATAAAGATTGTGCAGAAAGAGCGGCAGCCCGAGCTCCTCGCAGCGCGCATAGACGGGCCAGAACGCCTTGTCGTGCAGATTGCGCCCGTTGATATGCGTGCCCATGTTGATCGCGCGCAGGCCCGGCAATTTCGCGGCACGGTCGAGCTCCTGCAATGAGAGCTTCGGGTCCTGCAGCGGCAGCATGATCGAGCTGACGAACTTGTTCGGATATTTCGCATGCAGCGCGGCGCCGGCGTCGTTCGCGGCCTGCGAGAGCTTGAGCGCGAACGCGGGTGGTGCCCAGTACACCATCGGATTGGTCATCGACAGCGCGTACATGTCGATGCCGCGCTCCGCCATTTCCTTGAGCAACAGTTCGGGTTCGATCATGTTGCGGCGAAGCACGGAAGTCTGCGTGCCGCCGGGCACCGACATCACCACCGTATTGCCGCGCGCGTCGCGTCCCATCTTCGCGCCGTTCGCCTCGCCCTCCTTTTCAAGCAGCGAAACGAACTCGCGCGGATACCAGTGCGCGTGCGCGTCGATGACCGGCACGCTGTAGCCGCGGCTGCCGCGCACGGCCTCGCCCGCGCAGCCGGCCGTCAGCGCAGTCGCACCCATCAGCGCGAGAAAATCGCGCCTGCTCGTCGTCATGGCACTCCCCCAAAGACAATTGAT
>CAZEAX010000205.1:0-6932 GCA_964510405.1 uncultured Streptomyces sp.
CGATCCCAAATCGCTGCCGCAGGGCATCGTCGAATTGACGGGTGAGGTGTCGCTGAACGGCAAGCCCGCGGGCAAGGGTACGCCGGTCGCGGCGGGGGACGTGGTGGAAACCGGCGCCGGCGCGCGCGTGGTCTACGTGCTCGGCGACAACGCGTTCATGCAGCGGCAGAAAAGCCGCGTCGATTTCGGCGATACGCTCGCGTCGTTCATGCGCGTCGTGACGGGCGGGCTGCTCTCGGTCTACGGCAAGGGCAATCGCCGGCTCAACGTCCCGGTCGCCACCATCGGCATCCGCGGCACCGGCTGCTATATCGAGACCGACGAGCGCAGGACTTATTTCTGCCTGTGCTTCGGCGCCGTCGAGCTGCAGCCGGTCAACGGGCAGCCGGTCAGCTACCGCACCACGCACCACGAGAAGCCCGTGTGGATCGAGAACGGGACGACGAAGCCCGCGACGGTCGTCAATCACACCGACGCGGAAGTCATCATGCTCGAAGCGCTCGTTGGCCGGCGTTCGCCGTTTCCGGCGGGGATGAAGGGGCAGTATTAATTCACCGGGTCTGCCACCCGGCGAAGTAGTAGCGCGGCAGCGCGAAAAAAGTAACTCGCCCCCGGGTCTGCCACCCTAACGCGCTGAACGCTTCCGGCTAGTCCCCGTCAAGCGGGAGCCTAACCCGCGCAAATATTCGGGCATCTCCTGACGAAGGATTTGCCGCAATGCCTTCTCGGTAACAGGATGATCGCTTTCGGAGAGATATTGCCGCAGCGCTTCATTCATCATGGTCTGGTATCCGGTGCCGGCGCGTTCTGCACGCGCGCGAAATTCATCGAGCACCGTATTGTCGATGAAAATGGAAATTCGGGTCTTTCCCTTCTGCGGAAGCACCGCGCCGCGCTTGCCTTTCGAAAAATCGTACTCAGCTCTCATATTGTTTTCGCTCCTTTTTGGTTGCGGGGCGCGCGGAGATCAAACGGTAATCGTCGTTGCGTTCGGTATAAACCACCACCAACAATTCACCTGCGCCTCCAAGTCCAATCGCTATATAGCGTCGCTCTCCTGCGGCATCCGGATCCTCGATCGTGATGGCGAGAGGATCGCTGAGCACGCCCTCGGCGTCGGCGAACGACACGCCGTGTTTTTTGAGGTTGGAGGCCGCTTTGGCGGGATCAAAAGTTAACCGCATTTCCTATAATATATACATTATATGTATAGATCAAAGGATGTATACGGAAGCATGACGAACGAGTCCGACGAGGGAGCGGCTCACCGGGGCGGCTGTTCTTTGACCGCGCAAAGAAAGTGAGCGGTTCCCGGTCTGCCCCGGGGATAAAAAATCATTCCCCCTTGATCCCCGCCGCCTTGATCACCTTCGCCCACTTCGCAATCTGCTGCGGCACGTAAGCGCCGAGTTCTTTCGGCCCCATGACCCACGGTTCGTAGCCTTGCTGGAGCAGTTGTTCGACGACGTCTTTGCGCGTCATGATTTTCGCCAGATCGGCGCTCAATTTTTCGATGATGTCGCCCGGCGTGCCGGCGGGCGCGAAGATCGCGAACCAGGTCGAGCCGTCGTAGCCTTTGAGCGTTTCGGCGATTGAAGGCACGTCGGGCAAGGCGACCGAGCGTTTGGCGCCCGCGACGGCGAGCGCGCGGATCTTGCCGGCCTTGATTTGCGGCACGGCGGGTGCGAGTCCCGCGAACATCACCTGCACGTTGCCCGCGATGAGGTCGATCGTCGCGGGCGCGGCGCCCTTGTAGGGCACGTGCAGCATGTCGATGCCCGCCATGTATTTGAAGAGCTCGCCCGCGAGGTGCGGCGCGCCGCCGACGCCGGACGACGCGTAGCCCAACTGGCCGGGACGCGCTTTCGCGAGCGCGATCAGCTCCTTCACGTTCTTCGCCGGCACCGACGGATGCACGGCCAGCACGTTCGGCCCGACCGCGACCATCGCGATCGGCGCGAAATCCCTGACGGGATCGTACGGCAGCTTCGCGTAGATGGAAGGGTTGATCGCCATCGTGCCGGTGATTCCGGAAAAAATCGTGTAGCCGTCGGGCGGCGACTTCGCCGCGAGTTCCGCGCCGATGATCGTGCCCGCGCCCGCCCGGTTGTCGATCACGATCTGCTGGCCGAGCATCTCGGCGAGCGGCTTCGCGACGATGCGCGAGGTGGTGTCGCTGCCGCCGCCGGGCCCGTAGGGGACGATGAAGCGAATCGCTTTTTCGGGATAGATTTGTTTTGCGGGCAGTGCGGCACGAATTAGCCCGGCGGCCACAGCCGACTCACGGACGCTCCCATCCCGCAAGCGGGAACCCTGGTCACTGTTCGCGTCTAGTCCGCCAAGTCCGTAAGGCACGATGAAGCGAACCGCTTTTTCGGGATAGATTTGTTTTGCGGGAAGTGCGGCACGAATTAGCCCGGCGGCCACAGCCGACTCACGGACGCTCCCATCCCGCAAGCGGGAACCCTGGTCACTGTTCGCGTCTAGTCCGCCTAGTCCGTAAGGCACGATGAAGCGAACCGCACGAGTTGGGTACGATTGCGCGAGTGCGGATGAATGCGCGGTGAGGGTAGCGAACGCAGCGAATGCAATTACGATAATTTTCAAGACTTGTTCTTTCCCGGCGAAAATAACCTGCGCCGAATTTGCGGGTCCATCAGTCAAACCATTTCACCGCTTCGAAACGCTTGCCGCCCTTTAAGCGGTAGATGCCAAAGTCGCGCGTATCCACCGTGAGGATGGCGCGGCATGCAGTCTTGTCGGCAAGCCAGACGATGGCTGCATCGGTGAAATCGGGTTCAAGATCGGCGTAACGGCCGATGATCGTGCCAATATCGGCGCAGGCGGCGGACGGAAGTTCGGCCAACGTCGCTCCGCCCTTCGCGATCCAATCGAGGAGCCTCATCTTGCCGGCGATGGACAAAAAATAGCAAGACTCGACCACCACCGGGCCCGGCACGATGATTTCACCTTTATAACCGGCGAGAAACGCTTTTGCCGCGTCATGCCGTGGATCGCGCCGGATACCGAGCGCAACGATAAAGCCGCTGTCGGCCAGCACCGCTCTCATCTGCGGACTTTGCGAAAGCGTTCGCGCAACAGTCCTTTGATGTTGCCGGATACGTCGGAGCCGTCGCCCTTGTCGCAACCGATGAACGGATGGGCGAGCCGCGGCTGGTCCGGCGCCGGTGCCTCAAGTAATTCCGCAAGCGCGCGCTTGACCGCCTCGCTCCGCGTCACGCGATGGGTCGTGCAATACTCGGCAAGTTCCTGTTCGAGCTTCTCGGGCAGGCGAACCGTGAGCGTCATGATATTTGCCGGTGTAATACATAAAAGTATTATTGTAATACATTGCAGGCGGGCGGCGCAACGGAAAAGCCGGGATGAACGCGGAAAGATGGATGGTGAGCCATTCCGGCAAAGCGGCGGGGCGCAAGGGCGGGATTGATTGCATAATAACGAAAGACCAACCGTCGCGCGGCATGAGAGGAGTGCCTCAATGAAAGTCCATGAATTAGTCTCACTCTGCGCGCACGCGCGCGAAAGCGCCGACCCGATCAAAGCGATGCGCGAGCTGCTGGATCAATTGCGCGGCGACGCGGGCGCGATCGAGGCGGCGCTCGATTACGTGCCGGGCACCGGCGGCAACGCGAACCAGGTGTTCTACCGCTCGCCGGATTTGACGTTGCTCAAAGTGCGTTTCCCGAACGGCCGCCGCACGCCGCCGCACGATCACGGCACGTGGGCGATGATCCTGCTGCTTTCGGGCGAGGAGAAGAACACGCTCTACCGGCGCGACAACGCAACTTTACGCAAAGCGGGCGAAGTCACGTTGAAGCGCGGCGCGATCCTGCCGATGCTGGCCGACACCGTGCACGTGGCGGAATGCCTGGGCGAAGTGCCGGCGGTCGGCCTGCATGTCTACGGCGGCGACATCCTCGCGCTGCCGCGCCGCATGTGGAACCCCGCGACACTCGAAGAGCACCAGCTCGACTGGACGCTGTACGAAACCTTCGCGCGCGCGGCGTCGAGCGCGGCATCGCCCCCGCCCTGACCCTCCCCCGCAAGCGGAGGAGGGGATTGGTGAAAGATTTTTGCAAAAAAAATCTCCTTCCCTGCGAGCGGGGGAAGAGTTTTAAATCATTCCCTCCCCTGCTTGCGGGGGAGGGTCAGGGCGGGGGCAGGGCGCGCGCGAGTTATTTCCTGACCAACCCCAGCTCGGTCATGATAGTTTTCAGTTCGGCGTACTCCGTTTGCAGTTGCGCGCGCGTCTCGTTGCTGCGCAGGAATTCGCCGGTGAGCGAATCCTTTTCCAGCATGCTTTTCCATTCGTCCGAGCCGGTCACGCGCGCGAACACGTTTTCCCAGTAAGCGGTCTGCGCCGGCGTGATGCCGCGCGCGCCTATCATCACGCGCCAGTTGTCGATCGTCGCATTGACGCCGAGTTCCTTGGTCGAGGGCACGTCGGCGAAAGGCCCGGGCAGGCGTTTGGGCGCGGCGATGGCAATCATGCGCAGGCCGCCCGACTGCACGTACGGCAGCAACGTCGCCGCCGGCGCGACGGTCAGGTCCACGTGGCCGCCGAGCAGCGCGGTAATGCCGTCCGCCCCGCCGTTGAACGTGACGACTTTGAGTTTCTTCACGTCGGCGCCTGCGGCGCGCGCCAGGAGTGCCAGCGCGATGTAATTGTGATTGCCGATGACGCCCGATATCGCCGTGCTGAACGAGCCCGCGTCGCTCTTCAGGCGCGCGACGAGATCCTTGCCGGTCTTCAGCGGCGAATCCGCCTTGACCGCAAAGCCCACGTATTCGGTGAAGAGCTGCGCGACCGGCGCGATATCCGCGAGGCCGGTCTGGCTGCGGCCGGAGATGATGTCGCCGAGGAAGGTGGCCGAGATGATGCCGATATAGTGGCCGTCGCCCGGGTGCTGGTTGATGTAACCGATGCCGATCACCTGGCCCGCGCCGGGCTTGTTCGTGATCGTCATCACCGGATCGACGAAGCGCTTCTCCTGCGCGATGCGCTGCACGATTCGCCCGATGCGGTCGTTGCCGCCGCCCGGCGCGTTCGGCACCACGAGCTCGATGCGCTTGTCCGGCTTCCAGTCGGCGGCGTGCGCGGTGTACGCGGCGCTCAGCGCGATGCACGAGGCGGCCGCCGAAGAAAATATGCGAATGAAAGAGTGTGCATGCATAAGCAAGATGCGCCTTTACTCGGCGGTGATGCCCGCTTGTTTGATCACCTTGGCCCATTTCGCGACTTCGCTCTTCAGGAATTCCGCAAATTCGGCAGGCGTGCACGGGCTCAATTCGCCGCCTTCGGCGAGGAGCAGCTTCTGCACGTCGGGCAGCGCGAGCGCGGCGACGATCTCGCGATTCAGCCGCATGACGACGTCGCGCGGCGTTTTCGCGGGGGCCAGCACGCCGTGCCAGATGATGGTTTCGAAATTCGGATAGCCGGATTCGGCGACCGTCGGGATGTCCGGCATCACGCGCGCGCGCCGGCGGCCGCTCGTCGCGAGCACGCGGATTTTGCCGTCTTTCGCGAACTGCACCGCGGCCGGCATCGACGTCGCGAGGTAGGTGATGCGCCCGCCGCGCAGATCGAGCATCGCGGGCGCCGCGCCTTTGTACGGCACGTGCGTAACCTCGATGCCCGCGGCCTGGTTGAAAAACACGCCGAGGATGTGGCCGGTGGTGCCGAGGCCCGCGGATCCGTAGGTGAGCGCGCCGGGATTTTTTTTCGCCGCGGCGACCAGGTCCTTGAGCGACGCAAGCGGTGAACCTTCGTTGACGGCGATCACCTGCGGTGTTTTCACGAGCAGCGAGACCGGCGCGAAGTCGCGCACCGGATCGTAATTGTTATTGGCGCGCATCGCGGGCCCCAACGCGAGATTGCCGTCCTGCCCGATCCAGATCGTGTAGCCGTCGGGCACCGCCTTTGCCGCGAGCTCCGCGCCGAGCGCGCCGCCCGCGCCGGGCCGGTTGTCGATCACGATAGCCTGGCCGAGAGTCTCCGCGAGCTTGCGCGCGACGATGCGGCCGTAAGTGTCGGTGCTGCCGCCTGGAGGAAAAGGGACGATAAAACGGATCGGGCGGTTAGGATATTGAGGGGACGCAACCGGCGCCTGCGCGATCAACACGGCGGCCGCGTACGACTCGCGGTCGGTCGCATCCCGCAAGCGGGAACCCTGCTCACTGCTCGCGTCCAGCCCGCCTTGCGGGAAGGGCACGATGAAACGTATTGGACGCGAAGGGTATGTTTGCGCGATGGCGGAAGCAGCGAGTAGAAGCAGCGTAAGCGCTGCAAACGATAAGGCGGCGAGGCCTGGATTTTTGCGCATGAGTTTGCCCCCACCCCAGCCCTCCCCCGCACTGCGTGCAGGGGAGGGAGCCTTTGTTTTCGCTCTCAAGTTCCTTCCCCTGCTTGCGGGGGAAGGTCAGGATGGGGGCAGCGCAATTCCAGCGTTCGAAAAATCATTTCCAACACCGCGTCGGTCTCTTGAAATATCCGATTATCCCAGAAGCGTATAGCGCGAAACCCCCGAGCTTCGATTTCACGGTCGCGACGCTCATCATGCAAACGACGCTCCTGATGCTGGCTTCCGTCCAGTTCGACAACGAGTTTCGCGTCGAGACAAGCGAAATCGGCGATATAGCGCCCGATTGGAACTTGCCGGCGGAATCGGTGGCCGCCAAGTTGCCGTCGTCGCAAGTACCGCCAAAGATGAATTTCAGCATCGGTGGCTTGGGTCCTTAATAGGCGGCTGCGTTTTTGTGCAATGGAATTGCGCATGAGTTTTTCTTGCCCCCATCCTCAACCCTTCCCCCGCTTGGCGAAGGAAGGAAGCGTCGAGTGTTTCGCAACGGCGAAACGGGTGCCAAAAATTGCCCCCACCCTAACCCTCCCCCGCAAGCGGGGGAGGGGATGT
>CAZEAX010000205.1:7032-8530 GCA_964510405.1 uncultured Streptomyces sp.
GTCCAAACATAAGTCTCCTTCCCCTGCTTGCGGGGGAAGGTTGGGATGGGGGCAAAATAGGTTCAAGCCGCCGCGCGGACTTTCTCGCGCAGGGCGCGCAGCGAGCCTCCCTGCTTGACCGCCCCCGGCAGCGGATGGCCGACGATGTCTTCGGCGAGCTGCGCGGCTTCGATCAGGAGATCGAGGTCGATGCCGGTGTCGATCCCCATCTCTTCGCACATGAACACGAGGTCTTCGGTGCAGATGTTGCCCGCGGCGCCCTTGTGCGCGGCGAACGGGCAGCCGCCGAGTCCCGCGACGCACGCATCGTAAATCGAGACGCCCATTTCGAGCCCCGCATACGCAAGCGCGACCGCCATGCCGCGCGTGTCGTGCAGATGCAGCGAGAGGCGCTGTTCGGGATATTTGCCGCGCACCGCGCCGACGATGCGCTGCAACGACAGCGGCGTCGCCCACGCCATCGTGTCGGAGAGATTCAGCGTCTTGATAGTGAGCCCGTGTTCTGCGGCGAGATCGAAGATCTGCTGCGTGATGTTCAGCACGCGCTCGACCGAGATGTCGCCTTCGAAGTTGCAGCCGAACGCCGCCATGATGGAGCCGCGGTCGACCGGCACGTTGTGGCGCTGGTACATTTCGATCATGCCGTGCTGCGCGTCGTAGTTTTCCTTGAACGTGCGTTTCTGGTTGCGCTTTACGAACGCTTCGGACGCGGTCAGCGAAATGATGCCGGTGGTGTCGAAGCGGCCGCTCGCGATCGCGCGCTCGAGGCCTTTTTCGTTCAGCGACAGCGCTTCGTAGCGCACGCCGGGATGGCGCTTGAAGCCCGCGGCGACTTGGTCGGCGTCGGCCATGCCGGGCACGTTCTTCGCCGGCACGAACGAGCACACCTGGATCTGCTTGAGACCCGTGCGCGACAGCGCGTCGACGAGCTCGATCTTGCGCGCCGTGGGGATGGGGCCTTTCTCGAACTGGAAACCCTCGCGCGGGCCCTGCTCGTAAATGTGGACCGACTGCGGCAGATCGCTCATGGTCTTCTCCTGAGGGGACGGGGCGGCGGGAATTTCCGCGGCAAGTGCGGGAGTATCCCCGCCCGCGGCGGGCGCCGTCAAACGCGGGGTTGCGGGCCGGCACCGCAGTTTGACGCCGTTATGCGACGCGCATATATTCACAACAGGGAGAAAACGATGTTCGAGCGAAGCGATATACCGGTCGGCGAACGTCGCCGGCACCGCCGCCGCGTAATGCCGATGGCATGGCTGATAGCGGCCGCGCTCGCTCTGCAGTGCGCGCCGGGATTCGCGGCGACCTTGTGGAACGTCGAAAAGCTCGTCAAAAACAACATCACGCTCGAAACCGGCAAACCGGTGGCGCTGCCCGAGGGCGCCGGGCTGACCAGCGTGCGCATCGAATATCTGCGCGCGCTGTTCGAAGCCTACCGGCGGATCGGCGATGTGTCCAAAGCCAACGCCGAGCTCGCGCTCGTGGTCGATCGCGCGCC
>CAZEAX010000206.1:0-8496 GCA_964510405.1 uncultured Streptomyces sp.
AGATGGCGACCACCTTCAACATGCTGCGCGCCAACGACCTGATCTGGTCGTTCGTCGTCAACAACTACCTGCTCGGCAAGGACCCGTTTCCGTTCGATCTGCTGTACTGGAACTCGGACTCGACGCGCATGCCGGCGGCGATGCACAGCTTCTACCTGCGCAATATGTACATCAACAATTTGCTGCGCAAGCCGGGCGGCATAACGCTCGACAACGTGCCGATCGATCTTTCCAAGGTGAAAGTGCCGATGTATTTCGCGTCGACGATCGAAGACCACATCGCGCCGTGGAAATCGACGTACGCGGGGGCGCAGCTCTTCAAGGGCAAAGTGCGCTTCGTGCTCGGCGGCTCCGGTCATATCGCCGGCATCGTCAACCCGCCGGCCGCTAACAAATACGGTTACTGGACCAATGAGAAGATGCCCGACCTGCCGCGAGACTGGCTGAATACAGCGACGCAGCATCCCGGCTCGTGGTGGACCGATTGGGCGCAATGGGTCGAATCGCATGCCGGCGACAAGGTAAAGGCGCGCATTCCCGGCAAAGGCAAATTGAAGGCGATCGAGGACGCGCCGGGATCGTACGTGAAACTGCGGCTCGACGCGAAGAAAGCCGCGGCCCACACCGGTGCCGCGGGGCCTGCGCTGAAAGGCAAAAAAGTCTTAGCCGAGCGACTCGCGTAGCCGGCCAAGCTCGCGCACGCCGCGGATCGCGCGGCTGCCGTACCAGGAAGTGATTTCGCCGTCGATGAGGCGCACGCTGCAGCGTGCGCCGGGCGGCAGCAGTTTTTGCACGGCGTCGATATCGCGCTCCCGAAAGCGATACGGCTCGCTGCCGAGGAGAACATGATCGATATTTGCGAGCAACGGTGCGTCGAGTTCCAGCGCGGGGTAGCGCACGCGCGCGTCCGCGGGCAGCGTATCCCAGCCGACGAGCGCCAGTGTGCGCGAGATGTAAGTGTCGCGCGCGACCGTCATCCACGGCTTGCGCCAGATCAGGTACAGCACATTTTGCCGCGGCATGGCCGTGCAGGCGACCGCGGTCTCGTCATACGCGCGCGCAAATTCCATACACAGGGCCTCGGCGTTCTTTTCCCGGCGAAATATACCGCCGAGCAACCGGTACAGCGCGGGGTTGTCGCGCGGCGCGAGTGGATGCGTGACTATCACGTGTGGTACGAAACGTGCGAGTTCTTCCACCGCCGGCTTTTCGTTTTCGTCGATGTTGACCACGACATGCGTGGGCGCGAGTTCGCGGATGCGCGCGACATCGACGTCCTTGGTGCCACCCACTTTCGGAATGTCGCGCACGATCCCGCGCGGATGGATGCAGAAGCCGGTGCGGCCGACGAGCGCGTCCGCGAGACCGAGGTCGCACAGGAGTTCGGTGATGCTCGGCACGAGCGACACTATGCGCGGCGGCGCCGTCACCGCGAAGTGGCGCGTGTCTATGGCGTCGACGAGCGCGGGCGGCGCCTCGTTTTGCGTTGGTAGTATCACCGGCGTAAGCTAGCTTCCAGAGTACAGCAATTATGAATGATTTGAGCCTTCACAAAAAAACCGCGCCGCGCAAGGCATCGGCGCGGCACCAGATCCGCTTCGTGACCGCGACGAGCCTCTTCGACGGTCACGACGCGTCGATCAACGTGATGCGCCGGATCCTGCAGGCGAGCGGTGCCGAAGTCATTCATCTCGGCCACAACCGCGCGGTCGAGGAGATCGTCACCGCCGCGCTCGACGAAGACGTGCAGGGCATCGCGGTCAGCTCGTACCAGGGCGGCCACGTCGAGTTTTTCAAATACATGCTCGACCTTCTGCGCGAACGCGGCGGCGCGCACATCAAGGTGTTCGGCGGCGGCGGCGGCGTCATCGTGCCGGTGGAAGCCGTCGAACTGCATGCGTACGGCGTGACGCGCATCTACACACCCGAAGACGGCGCGCAGCTCGGCTTGCAAGGCATGATCGACGACATGCTCGCCGCCTGCGATTTCGACCCGGGCGAGGCGAGGCCGCCTGACCTCGAACAGGTGGTGCGCGGCGACCGTCGCGCGCTCGCCACCCTGATCACCGCCCTGGACAACGGATCGCTGGACGAAAAACTGCGCCGGCAGCTGGCGGAACGCGCGCGCGCCGTCAAAAACGTGCCGGTCCTCGGCATTACCGGCACCGGCGGCTCGGGCAAGTCGTCGCTCACCGACGAACTGGTGCGGCGTTTGCGGCTCGATCAGAGCGACCGCTTGAAAATCGCACTGATTGCGGTCGATCCATCGCGCCGGAAAAGCGGCGGCGCGCTGCTCGGCGATCGCATCCGCATGAACGCGATCGACAGCCCGAACATCTACATGCGCTCGCTGGCGACCCGCGCCGCCGGCAGCGAAATCGCTGCCAGCGTGCCGGACGCGATCGCCGCGTGCAAGCTCGCCGGCTTCAATTTGGTCGTGGTCGAAACGTCGGGAATCGGCCAGGGCGACGCGGGCATCGTGCCGCTGGTCGATCTGTCGCTGTACGTGATGACGCCCGAGTACGGCGCGGCGAGCCAGCTCGAGAAGATCGACATGCTCGATTTCGCCGATTTCGTTGCAATCAACAAGTTCGACCGCAAGGGCGGCGAAGATGCGCAGCGCGACGTCGCCAAGCAGGTGCTGCGCAATCATGCGGCGTTCGGCAAATCGCCCGCCGAGATGCCGGTGTTCGGCACGATCGCCGCGCGCTTCAACGACGACGGTGTTACCGCGCTGTATCAGGCGCTGAAACCTAGGCTTGCCGAAGCAGGGCTCAAGCTTGAGCGCGGCAATCTCACGCCGGTGGCGGTGCGCGCATCGACGGGCAACATTTCGATCGTGCCGGCGCCGCGTGCGCGCTATCTCGCCGAGATCGCGACCACGGTGCGCGCGTATCACGAGCGCGCGCGCGAACAGGTGCGTATTGCGCGCGAGCGCCAGCATTTGATGGAAACGCGCCGCATGTTGATCGCCGCGGGCAAGCCGGGCACCGATTTGGAACCGTTGATCGCGCAAAGAGAGCAAGCGCTCGACGCGCGCAGCGTCGAACTGCTGAATGCCTGGCCGCAGGTGCGGGCCGCGTACGCCGGGCAGGAGCACGTCGCGAAAGTGCGCGACAGTGAAATCCGCACGCAGCTCACGATCACCACCTTGTCCGGCACGCACCTGCCGAAAGTTGCGCTGCCCAGATTCGCAGACCATGGCGAATTGCTCGACTGGCTGCTGCGCGAAAACCTGCCCGGCTATTTTCCGTTCGCCGGCGGAGTGTTTCCGTTCAAGCGCGAGAACGAAGACGTCACGCGCATGTTCGCGGGCGAGGGCGACGCATTTCGCACCAACCGGCGCTTCAAAATGCTGTCGGAACACGCCGAGGCCACGCGCCTGTCGACGGCGTTCGATTCGGTCACGCTGTACGGCTGCGACCCCCACGAGCGTCCGGATATTTACGGCAAAGTCGGCAACTCCGGCGTGTCGATCGCGACGCTCGACGACATGAAGGTGCTCTACAGCGGGTTCGACCTCATCGCGCCGAACACGTCGGTGTCGATGACGATCAACGGCCCCGCGCCGACCATCCTCGCGATGTTCTTGAACACCGCGATCGACCAGCAGCTGGCCGTGTTCGAAACAAAGCGAGGCCGCGCGCCAGACGCCAAGGAAGCCGCGGAAATCCGGGAGAGCACGCTGCATACGGTTCGCGGCACGGTGCAGGCCGACATTCTGAAGGAAGATCAGGGACAAAATACGTGCCTGTTCTCGACCGAATTTTCGCTCAAGGTGATGGCCGACATCGCCGAATATTTCGCGCGCGAAGACGTGCGCAATTTCTACTCGGTGTCGATTTCCGGTTATCACATCGCGGAGGCGGGTGCCAACCCGATATCGCAGCTTGCTTTCACGCTCGCCAACGGCTTCACGTACGTCGAGGCGTACCGCGCGCGCGGCATGCAGATCGACGACTTCGCGCCCAACCTGTCGTTTTTCTTTTCGAACGGCATGGATCCCGAGTATTCGGTGATCGGCCGTGTTGCGCGCCGCATTTGGGCGATCGCAATGCGCGACCTCTATGGTGCTTCCGAGCGCAGCCAGAAACTCAAGTATCACACCCAGACTTCGGGGCGCTCGCTGCACGCGCAGGAAATCGACTTCAACGACATCCGCACGACGCTGCAGGCGCTGATCGGCGTCTACGACAACTGCAACAGCCAGCACACCAACGCGTACGACGAGGCGATCACCACCCCGTCCGAGGAGTCGGTGCGCCGCGCGATGGCAATCCAGCTCATCATCAACCGCGAATGGGGCCTTGCGAAAAACCAGAATCCGAACCAGGGTTCGTTCATCATCGAAGAGCTGACTGATCTCGTCGAAGCCGCGGTGCTCGCCGAGTTCGACCGCCTGGCGTCCCGCGGCGGCGTGCTGGGCGCGATGGAAACCGGCTATCAGCGCGGCCGCATCCAGGAAGAGTCGCTGCATTACGAAACGATGAAGCACGACGGCACGCTGCCGATCGTCGGCGTCAACACGTTCCGTAACCCGCGTCCGGTCGAGGCCGGCAACACGATACAACTCGCGCGCTCGACAGAGCAGGAAAAGCAAAGCCAGTTGCAACGGCTCGCCGATTTTCAGGCGCGCCACAAGGATGCGGCGCCGGCGGCGCTGCAGCGCCTGCGCGAGGTCGCGATGACGAACGGCAACGTGTTTGCCGAGCTGATGAACGCCGTGCGCGTGTGTTCGCTCGGCCAGATTACGCAGGCCTTGTTCGAAGTCGGAGGGCAGTACCGGCGCAATATGTAACGAAGCGCCTTGCCGCGCCGACGCGATACCCCTAAGATTCGCGCATGACGGAGGAGCCGGCGATGCCGGATGATCAGGCACGACCCGATACGTTTCCGCGCCTCTTGCTCGCGAATGCCGGGCGGCTGCGCGAATGTGCGGCCATGCGCGAAAAAGATCTCGGCATCTGGCAGACGTGGACGTGGCGCGAGGTCGCCGCCGAGGTCAGAACGCTCGCGTGCGGGCTGGCGGCGCTCGGTTTCAAGCGCGGCGACACGCTCGCGATCATCGGCGACAACCGGCCGCGCCTGTACTGGGCGATGGCTGCGGCGCAATCATTGGGCGGGATACCGGTGCCGCTGTACCAGGACGCGGTCGCGAACGAAATGGTTTACGTGTTCGAGGATGCGGCGGCGCGGTTTGCGATCGTCGAAGACCAGGAGCAGGTCGACAAGCTCCTCGAAATCCTGCCGCGCTGCCCGCTGCTTGCGCACATTATTTATGACGACCCGCGCGGCATGCGCCATTACGATCAGCCGCAATTACATAGCTACGATGTTCTTGCGGAACAGGGTCGCGCGTTCGATGCGACGCAGCCGGATTACTATATGCAGCAGGTCGCGCAGGGCCGCGCCGCCGACATCGGCATCATGCTCTATACGTCGGGCACCACCGGCAAGCCGAAAGGCGTGTGCCAGACGCATCACGCGTTCATCGTCTCGGCGCAGGGCGGCGTCGGCTTCGATCATCTCGGGAGCGCCGACAGCATGCTGTCGTACCTGCCGATGGCGTGGGTGGGCGACCATTTGTTCTCGTACGCGCAGTGGCTGGTCGCGGGCTTCACGATCAACTGCCCCGAATCGAGCGAGACGGTCATGACCGATCTCAAGGAGATCGGACCCACGTACTATTTTGCGCCGCCGCGCGTGTTCGAAAACCTGCTGACCACCGTCATGATCCGCATGGAAGACGCCAGCGCGATCAAGCGCGCGCTGTTCGCCTATTTCACCGGCGTCGCGCGGCGTTGCGGCGCCGAGGTGCTCGACGGCAAGCCGGTGCCCATGCTTGACCGCATGCTTTACGCAATCGGCAATTGCCTGATTTACGGGCCGCTGCGCAACGTGCTCGGCATGAGCCGCATCCGGGTTGCGTATACGGCCGGAGCGGCGATCGGGCCCGACCTTTTTCGCTTCTACCGTTCGATCGGGGTCAACCTGAAACAGTTGTACGGCTCGACCGAAACCTGCGCCTACGTGTGCCTGCAGCCGGACGGCGAAGTCAGCTTCGACACCGTCGGCAAGCCTGCGCCGGGCGTTGAAGTGCGGATTGCCGACCACGGCGAAGTGCTGGTGCGCGGCGCGATGCTGTTGAAGGAATACTACAGGCAGCCCGCCGCGACCGCCGAATCGATCGACGCCGACGGCTATTTTCACACGGGTGACGCGGGGTTCTTCGACGAGCGCGGCCAGTTGAAAATCATCGACCGCGCCAAGGACGTCGGCAAGCTCACGGGCGGCGCGATGTTCGCGCCCAACTACATCGAGAACAAGCTTAAATTTTTTCCGCATATCAAGGAGGCGGTCGCGTTCGGCAACGGGCGCGACACGGTCGCCGTCTTCATTAACATCGACATGGGTTCGGTCGGCAACTGGGCCGAGCGGCGCGCGATCCCGTACTCCGGCTACACCGATCTCGCGGGCAAGCCGCAGGTCTATGAACTGATCCGCGAGTGCGTCGAGAAAGTGAACGCCGAGCTCGCACGCGAAGAAGCGCTCGCGGGCTCGCAGATCCATCGCTTCCTGGTCCTGCACAAGGAACTCGATCCCGACGACGACGAGTTGACGCGAACGCGCAAGGTGAGGCGCGGTTTTATTGCGGACAAGTACGCGGCGCTGATCGACGCTTTGTACTCAGAACGCAGCGAGTGCCACGTCGAAACCCAGGTCAAGTTCGAGGACGGCCGCAGCGGCATCGTGCGCGCCGACGTGCAGATCCGGGAGGCGCGCACGTTTTCTCCCGCCGAGTTGAAGGAGGCGGGCTAGGGCCGCAACCGCATGGGAGAGGCGCGCAACATCGGGGAGGTCGTGCTCGCGATCGACGACATTTCGCTCGCGTTCGGCGGCGTCAAAGCGTTGTCTGAAGTGAGCTTCGACGTGCGCGCCCGCGAGATCCGCGCGATCATCGGCCCCAACGGCGCCGGCAAAAGCTCGATGCTGAACGTGATCAACGGCGTCTATCACCCGCAGCAGGGCAGCATCACGTTCAAGGGCGTGCGTCGCCGGCAGATGCGGCCGCATGAAGCGGCGCGCCAGGGTATCGCGCGCACGTTCCAGAATATCGCGCTGTTCAAAGGCATGACCGTCCTCGACAACATCATGACCGGGCGCAACCTGAAAATGCACGCGGGCTTTCTCGCGCAGGCGCTCTGGATCGGGCCCGCACGCAACGAGGAGATGGAGCACCGGCGGGCGGTCGAGCACATCATCGATTTCCTGCAGATCGAGGCGATCCGCAAGACGCCGGTCGGGCGACTGCCGTACGGCATGCAAAAGCGCGTCGAACTCGCGCGCGCACTCGCCGCCGAGCCGGCCATGCTCTTACTTGACGAGCCGATGGCGGGCATGAACGTCGAGGAGAAAGAGGACATGTGCCGCTTCATCCTCGACGTCAACGACGAGTTCGGCACGACGATCGTGCTGATCGAGCACGACACGGGCGTGGTGATGGACTTGTCGGACCGCGTCGTCGTGCTCGACTACGGGCGCAAGATCGGCGACGGCACGCCCGACGAAGTCCGGAACAACCAGGCAGTGATCGACGCTTATCTTGGCGTTCAACATTGACCGCCAAGGCAAGCGTGAGGCGCGAGGAGACAGGAGTGAGGAGAAAATTCGCAAAGCGAGACTCCCTCCCCCGTTACCGGGGGAGGGCTGGGGAGGGCGCTCACCCTTCACCCTTCACCCTTCACGGCGGCGCGGAGCGCTAAGCGTGGGATTCTTCCTCGAAGTTTTGCTGGGCGGTCTGATGGCGGGGGTGCTGTATTCGCTCGTCGCGCTGGGCCTCGTGCTGATCTTCAAGGCTTCGGGCGTATTCAATTTTGCGCAGGGCGCGATGGTTTTGTTCGCGGCGCTGTCGCTCGTGCGGCTGATGGAGAAAATGCCGCTGCCGCTGGCGCTGCTGGCAACGTGCGTGATCATGCTGGTGCTGGCGTATGCGATCGAGCGCTTGGTGCTGCGACCGCTCGTCAACCAGCCCGGCATCTCGCTGTTCATGGCGACCCTCGGCATCACGTTTTTCCTCGAGGGGTTCGGCCAGATCCTGTGGGGCAGCGATATCTACAAGCTCGATCTCGGTATTCCCAAGCAGCCGATCATTATTCTGGAAAACGTGTTCCCGGGCGGCATCCTGGTCGGCAGCGACGATCTGTTCGCAACCGTCGTCTCCGGCGCACTCGTCATCGTGCTGGCAATTTTTTTCCAGAAAACGCGCATCGGCCGCGCGCTGCGCGCGGTCGCCGATGACCACCAGGCAGCGCAATCGATCGGTATTCCCTTGAACCAGATCTGGCTGATCGTGTGGACCGTCGCGGGACTCGTCGCTCTCGTCGCCGGCATCATCTGGGGCTCGCGCCTGGGCGTGCAGTTTTCGCTGTCGTTGATCGCGTTGAAGGCGTTGCCGGTGGTGATCCTCGGCGGCTTTACCTCGGTGCCCGGCGCGAT
>CAZEAX010000207.1:0-8435 GCA_964510405.1 uncultured Streptomyces sp.
TGCATCGAGCGGCAATCTCGGCGCGCCGCACCTCGCGGGCGAACTGCTGAACCTGCTCGGCAAAGTTCAAACCGTGCACATCCCGTATAAAGGCAACGGGCCCGCCGCCGTCGCGGTGATGTCGGGCGAATGCACGATGATGTTCGGCACCGGCCCGTCGGTCGTGCCGCACGCGCATTCCGGCAAACTGCGCATGCTCGCCACCACCGGACCGAAGCGCTCGCTGGAAAATCTGCCCGCGATGAACGAACTGCTGCCCGGCTACGACGTCACGCAATGGTACGGCTTGCTCCTGCCCGCGGGCGCGCCGAAGGAAATCGTCGACCGCCTGAACAGGGAAATCGCGCGCGCGATCGCCAATCCGAAAATCGCGCAGCTCTACGTCGCGCTCGGGACGCAACCGCTTTCCGATACACCGGAAGAATTCCTCGCGTTCATCAAGGCCGAGAAAGAAAAGTGGGGCAAGGTGATCAAGACCGCGAACATCAAGGCCGACTAACTTCTGGTAATCGGCAATGGGCGATGGGTAATGGGTAAATGCTTTTCTCCCATCGCTCATTACACATTACTCATCACCAAAAGAACGGAGCGACGCGAGTGACAGCCGCAGTAGACGAATTCGAGTTTTTTCTCGACAAGCACTGGTCGGACGGTTTACCTGTCGTCACGCCGACCGAGGCGCGCGTCGCGCGCATGCTGACGGCCACGCAGCGCGATCCCGGCGAAGTCGTCGGCCTGGTTCCGCCGGCGATGGAGCCCGCGACGGTGCGCACGGTCGCGATCCACGCGCTGATGGCGGGCTGCAAGCCTGAATACCTGCCCGTCGTGCTCGGCGGCCTCGCGCAGATGCTGCGCGAGGAATTCAATTTGAACGGCGTGCAGGGCACGATGCACGGCGTAGCACCCTTGATGATAGTAAACGGCCCGTATGCGAAGCAGATCGGCATTCACGGCGGCAACGGCTGTTTCGGTCCGGGCTTTCGCGCGAATGCGTCGATCGGCCGCGCGATCCGCCTGATGCTGTTGAATCTCGGCGGCGGCATTCCGGGGGTCGGTTCGGCCACGGTGTTTTCGACGCCGCTGCGTTACACCGCGTGCCTGACCGAGAACACCGAACGCAGCCCGTGGGAAACGCTTGCGGTGTCGCGCGGCTATTCCGCGGACGATAACGTGATCACGTGCGCGATGGTCGAAAGCCCGCGCCTCTGCTACGACGACGTGAGCCAGGAGCCGGAGCGGCTCCTGACCGGCATCGCCGACTCGATGGCCGCGATGAGTTCGTGGAACATGCACGTGCGCTCCGACATGGTGGTGGCGATGGGCCCCGAGCAGGCGACGATCTGTTCGCGCGCGGGGCTCAACCGCAATGATGTGCACCGTCGATTGATAGAACTCGCGCAGCGCAAGGTGGGCGACCTCAAACGCGGCGGCAACTGGCGGCGCGAGCGCGCGCTCAAGATCAACGTCGATCCCGACGACGACGAAGCCCGCGTCCCGGTGATCAAGGATCCGCGCGATCTGCACTTGATCGTCGCCGGCGGCTGGGGCCCGCTCACCGCGGTGTGCCACGGCTGGGGCGGCGGCAGCCGCGCCGTGCATGGCAAGTACGACGTATAACTGAAACTCCGGGAGCAACGCTTGGTTGATGCGGTAGACGAATTCGAGTTTTTTCTCGACAAGCAATGGTCGGACGGCCTGCCGGTGGTCACGCCGACCGAGGCGCGCGTCGCGCGCATGCTGAAGGCGACCAGGCGCGATCCCGACGAATTGATCGGGCGCATTCCACCAATGATGGAGCCGGCAACAGTGCGCACGGTCGCGATCCACGCGCTGATGGCGGGCTGCAAGCCGGAATATCTGCCGGTCGTGTTGGGCGCCCTGCCGCTGATGCTGCGCGAGGAATTCAACATGAACGGCGTGCAGGGCACGATGCACGGCGTAGCCCCTTTGATGATAGTGAACGGCCCGTATGCGAAGAAGATCGGCATCCACGGCGGCAACGGCTGCTTCGGTCCCGGCTTTCGCGCGAACGCGGCTATCGGCCGCGCGATCCGGTTGATGATGATGAATCTCGGCGGCGGCATTGCCGGCATCGCATCCGCGACGATCTTCGCCACACCCATGCGCTACACTGCGTGCATCACGGAAAACATCGAGCGCTCGCCGTGGGAAAGTCTCGCGCAATCGAAAGGCTACGCGCCCGATGCCGACGTAATCACGTGCGCGATGGTGGAAAGCCCCAAGCTCTGCTTCGACGACGTGAGCCAGGAACCGCAGCGCCTCCTGACCGGCATCGCCGACGGCATGACCGGCATGGGTTCGTGGAACATGCACGCGCGCTCCGACATGGTCGTCGCAATGGGCCCGCAGCACGCGGCGATCTGCGCAAACGGCGGACTCTCCCGCGCCGACGTGCACCGCAGGCTGTGCGAGATGGCCGGACGCAAGGTGCGCGATCTGAAAGGCGGCGGCAACTGGCGGCGCGAACGCGCGCTGCAATTCCCGATCAAGGTCGATCCCGACGACGACGATTGCTTCATCCCCGCGATCAAGGATCCGCAGGACCTGCAACTCATCGTCGCCGGCGGCTGGGGCCCGTGCACCGCGATCTGCCACGGCTGGAGCGGCGGCAGCCGCGCGGTCCACGGCGAGTATAAGATCGGGTAATGGGTAATGGGTAATGGGTAATGGGGGAACGGCCTTGCTTCTCACCCATCACTCATTACCCATCGCTCATCACCATTTACCATTCACTATTAACAAACGAGCCCGTTATTTTCACGACCGACTGTAATTAAAGGAAACCCCTATGGCCAACGATCTTCCATTCATCGACCCGACCGCGGGCGGCGGCAAGGCGCGCATCGCGTTGGCGCCCCGCCCGATGGACCTCGCGGGAAAAACCGTCGGGCTGCTCGACAACACCAAGGAACAGGGCGATCTGATATTGCAGACCGTGGCCGATGCATTGCGCGAGCGTTATGGCGTCGGCAAGGTCATTATCCGCCGCAAGGAACATTACTCGAAGCCGGCGACGGATGAATTGATCGCGGAAATGGCGAAGGAAGTGCAGGTGGCGGTCGCCGCCGTCGGCGGATGAGGGTCCTGCACGTTGTGCAGTGTGCACGACACCATCGAATTCGAAAAACGCGGCATCCCCGCCACGACCATCATCACGACCGCGTTCACCAATGCCGCCGTGTTTCAGTTCCGCGCGAAAGGGATGGACGGCCATCCGTATATCGAGTTGCCGCACCCGGTGAGCAATCTCAAGCCCGAGGAGATGCGGGAGGTGACGTTGAGGTACGTTGATCAGCTGGTGAAGCAACTGACTGCCTGATCACCGACGCGGCTAAAGTATTCGTCGTCCGATCCGATATAGGTAGGTAACCCCCTACCGATATCAGAGGAACGGCAATATGATTCACCGCGCGCACCGCCAAACCGCTTCCCTGGTTTTTGCATTGGGCCTGTCGTTCGCGGCGACGGCCGAGGAACAGAAACCTGCGAGCACACCGGCGCCGGCACCCAAAGTCGCCACCGCGGTCGTCAAACCGGCGGTTCCAGTGACCGAGGCCAAGCCTGCGGCAACCGAAACCGCGGCGAAGCCGGAAGCGGCGGCAAAACCTTCACCAGCCGCGACACCGCCGGCGACCGCGAAACCCGCAGTCGCCGTCATCGCGCCCAAGCAACCGGAAATCCCGGTCCCGCAGCGCGTTCCTCCCCGGCCTCACAAAAAACCGGCGCCGCAGCGCATCGCTCTCGCATCGACCGCCGTCGCGGCAACGCCCGCCGCCGCGCCGGTGCCGCATGCGTTGCACTGGTCGTATGAAGGCGCGACGGGCCCGCAGGCATGGGCGAAGCTCGCGCCCGAATATGCGAAGTGCGGCAACGGCGAACGCCAGTCGCCGATCGACATCCGCGACGGCATGAAGCTCGATCTCGAACCGCTCGTCTTCGAATACCGGCCCAGCAGCTTCAAGGTCGTCGACAACGGCCACGCGATCCAGGCCAACGTCAACGGATGGAATACGCTGCGCGTGATGGGACGGCGCTTCCGCCTTATACAGTTCCACTTTCACCGGCCGTCGGAGGAAGTGATCGACGGCCGCCAGTTTGAAATGGTCGTTCATCTCGTGCACAAGGACGGCGAAGGCCGCCTCGCGGTCGTCGCCGTGCTGGTGGACGGCGGCGCGCGCCAGCCCGCGATCCAGACGGTGCTCAACAATCTGCCGCTCGAGAAAGGCGAAGAAGCTGCCGCCGCGACGAATCTCGATCTCGCGCAAATACTTCCCGAGAACCGCCGGTATTTCACCTACATGGGCTCGTTGACGACACCGCCCTGCACGGAAGACGTGTTGTGGATAGTCATGAAGCAGCCGCTGCAGGCCTCGGCGGACCAGCTCGACATGTTCTCCCGCCTGTACCCGATGAACGCGCGCCCGATCCAGGCTGCGAGCGGCCGCACGATCAAAGAGTCGAACTAGGCGCGGCGACAAACCGCGGTTCCCCCGCCGCGTCCAGCGCCCCGGTCTGCCACCGGAGCTTTAACAGTCGGGGTATGATTTCGTCATGCCCAGCCTGAACCGCTCCGACCTCGACCCGGCCGTCCGCGGCGGGATCATTACCGCCGAGCAGGCCGATCGGCTCGTCCAGTTTTTCGGCGAACCCCCGACCATCGTCATCGAGCACGAGAAGCCGCGCTTCACGTTCGTGCACGTGCTCTATTACCTGGGCGGGATGATCGCGATCGGCGCGATGTCGCTGTTCATGACGCTCGGCTGGAACGCGCTCGGCGGCTGGGGCGGGTTTGTCACCGCGATCTGTTACGGCGCGCTCGCCCTCGGGCTGACGCACAAGCTCCTCGAAAAACGGCTGCCGATCCCCGCGGGCATCATGGCCACACTCGCGGTGGTGATGGCGCCGCTCGCGATCTTCGGCGCGCAGATGGCGCTCGGCTACTGGGGCGAAGGCAAGTCCTACCGCGACTATCACGTGTTCATCGACTGGCGCTGGATCATGATGGAACTCGGCACGCTCGCCGCCGGCAGCGTGCTGTTGTGGCGCTACCGCTTTCCGTTCATGCTGATGCCGGTCGCGGTGACGCTGTGGTACATGAGCATGGACCTGGTGCCCTTCTTCAACAACGGCGACTACAACTGGGATTTGCGCAAGCTCGTGTCGCTGTACTTCGGCCTCGCGATGACGCTCATCGCGTTCTGGGTGGACGTGCGCTCGCGCAAATCGGGCGACTACGCATTCTGGCTTTATCTCTTCGGCGTGATGACGTTCTGGTGCGGACTGTCGTCGATGAATTCCGACAGCGAATTGAACAAGCTCATCTACTGCGGCATCAACATCGCGATGGTGCTGTTGAGCGCGATACTCGGCCGCCGCGTGTTCGCGGTGTTCGGCGGCCTCGGCATCGCAGGCTACTTGGGCCACCTCTCCTACCGCGTGTTCAAAGACAGCCTGCTGTTCCCGTTCGCGCTTTCATTAATCGGCCTCGCCATCATCTGGCTCGGCGTGATCTGGCAGCGGCACGAGGCGGAATGGTCGGTGAAGCTGAGAGGCTGTTTGCCGAAGGAGTTGAGGGAGTTGGTCGAAGCCCGAAGCTAGCGACATGCGGGCCGCCATTGCAAGCATGAAGAAGTTCCTGACCTTAATTTTAATGTTGTACAGCGCCGGCATTTTTGCCGCCGACGCGAGAAAGATCGCGCTCGTCATCGGCAACGCGTCTTATCCCTCGGCGCGCCTCAAGAACCCGGTTAACGACGCCAACGCGCTCGCCGCCAGGCTGCGCGAGGCGGGCTTTGATGTCGTTTTGAAAACCGACGCGAATCAGAAGGAGATGAGCCGGGCCATCAATCAATTCGGCGAACGAATCAAGCTTGGCGGCACGGCGTTGTTTTACTACGCGGGTCACGGCATCCAGGTCCGCGGGAAGAATTTTCTGATTCCCGTCGACGCGGATATCGGCAGCGAGGCCGGCGTCAGGGGCGAGTCGGTCGACCTGGATCAGGTGCTTGACCAGCTGGGCACGGCAAACGTCGGCCTGGTCATACTGGACGCCTGCAGAAACAATCCGTTTGAAACGCGCTTTCGCCGCTCGGGCGGCGCGGGGCTGGCGCAGGTCGATGCACCGACCGGGACGCTGCTCGCATACGCGACCGCGCCGGGCAAGACGGCCTCGGACGGGAACGGCGGCAACGGGCTGTATACGTCGGCTTTGCTGAAGGCGATGTCGGTTCCCGGGCTCAAGATTGAAGACGTGTTCAAGCAAGTCCGAAATGAGGTCATCAGGGCCTCGGAGAATCAACAGACCCCGTGGGAGTCGTCATCGTTGACGGCGGAGTTCTATTTCGTTCCGGACAATTCAAAGCCCGAGGTTGCCGTCGCCAAACTGCGCGAAATGGAGAAGGACCAGCAGGAGCTGCTGCAGGAAATGCACAAGCTCAAAGCGGAGCTGCTGGCCATGAAGGAAAGGGGGGCCGGTCAATCTGCAACCGTCGCCGCTGCGCAAACGGCGGCATCGACGCCCGGAATTCCCGGCGCGGAATCAAAAGTTGCCGTCGAACCGAAACCCGAAATTCAACTGGCTTTGGCGCGGCCGGAAAATGCCGCTCCTTCCGCGACGCCGGCCATCCCCTCTTCCCTGCATGCAAGCGGATGGGCTGAAAGATTGAAACTGGTCGAACAGGCAAAGAACGATTTGACTCTGGTAAAAGCCCTGGCGTTGCTGCTGGACGTAAGCAAAGACGATGATTTGACGCTGTTGGTTGCGCACGATGCCTACATACGCCATTTGCTGTGGCCGACTTCGTATGCGCTGGGCGTCGATGCGAACGGCAGTTTGATCTGGGGCATAGCCTCGAACTGGAAGTCCGAGCGATTTTCCATTGAAACGGCTTTGGAGTTCTGCGCGAGGAAACCGGACGACAAGTGCAAGGTCGTTCTGCATAACGGCGCTTTCAACGTGAAAGACTTTCTGGCCGTGGCAGGTTCGTTGAGCGCGCAATCCGTGTCGTCGGTCAGAACCGATTTCCTGACGCACGCGGCCGAACCCGCCGTTGAGACATCCATGCTTTCGTCATCGCCGATGCGCGTGCAAAAAGGCATTTCCTTCAAACGCGACCCCTGAGATTTGCGCCGGGCCGCCCGCGCTCTGCGGTATGATTTCATCATGATCAAACTTGCAATCCTCGCCGTTGCGCTGTTCGCCGCATCCGCCTTCGCGCAGCCCGTGCCGAAGGATTATCCGAACAAGCCGGTCCGCGTGATCGTGCCGTCGCCGGCGGGCGGCCCGCCGGACCTCGTCATGCGCATGCTGCTGCCGTATTACAGTGCGTCGCTCGGCCAGCCGCTCGTGCTCGACAACCGCATCGGCGCGGGCGGCGTCGTCGGCAGCGCCACGGTCGCGAAGGCGGCGCCGGACGGCTACACGTGGCTGTTCACCACCGCCTCGCACACCAACACGCCGCCGTTCAGCCAGAACATGCCGTTCGATCCGGTGCGCGATTTTTCGCACGTGTCGCTGGTCGCGCAGAATTTCGGCCAGGCGCTGGTCGTGCCGGCGAATTCTCCCGCGAAGAGCGTGCAGGAACTGATCGCGCTCGCGCGGCAGCGGCCCGGCAAAATGAATTACGCCTCCGCCGGCATCGGCACCGCGAGCCACATTCCCGCCGAAGTGATGAAGTCGATGGCGGGCGTCGATATCGTCGGCGTTCAATACAAAGGCGTGCCCGAGGGCGTCACCGACACCATCGCCGGCCGCATGGACCTGATGTTCGTCGGCACGCAGATCGCGCTGCCGATGATGCAGAGCGGCAGGCTGCGCGTGCTTGCGTTGACCGGCGCCAAGCGCTGGAAGGGCATGCCCGATATACCGACGATGCAGGAGTCGGGCTTCAAAGGTTACGACCTCATCAACTGGTTCGGCCTGTGGCTGCCGGCCGGCGCATCGCCGGCAATGCTCGCGCGCATCCACGCGGAAACGGTGAAAGCGCTCGCCGCGCCCGAAGTGCTCAAGCAGTTCGACGCCCAGGGCCTCGAAGCCGTCGGCTCGAAGCCCGCCGACTTCGCAAAATTCGTCGCGAAGGAATCGGCGTTCATGAATGAACTGGCGAGGAAGATCGAGAAAGCCGGGAAGTAATTTCGCCCGGGGGCAGCCCGGCAGCTGGGTACTTTCTCTTGCGGTTAAATCTATTGCCGGTGGCAGACCGGCGGCTGGTCACTTTTCCTGCGCGGCCAGGAAAAGTAACCAAAAGGAGGCCGCCCCTGGTGAGCCGCGCCTGCGCGTCCCTTGCGTTACTCGACGAGTTCGGGGTCTCGGCAAAACTCGCTCGATAAATGAGAAAACACTTAGAGTGCCTAACATAGTGAAACGCGCGATGCGCTGTCACGATTTTGGCTCAGAACGCGAAGCAAGACACGCG
>CAZEAX010000208.1:0-8429 GCA_964510405.1 uncultured Streptomyces sp.
TATTGCAGCGTGTCGTGCATCCAGCCCATGTTCCATTTGTAATGAAAACCCAGGCCGCCATCGTAAACCGGCCGCGAGACGGCGGGCCATGCGGTGGATTCCTCGGCGATCACCACCGCTTCGGGGTATCCGTTGCCGATCAGGCTATTAGTCTCGCGGATGAACGCCACGGCATCGAGGTTCTCGCGTCCGCCGTAAGCATTCGGTATCCATGCGCCCGGCTGCCTGCTGTAGTCCAGATACAACATCGACGCCACTGCATCAACGCGCAATCCGGCCGCACCGTAGCGCTCGAGCCAGAACAGCGCGTTCGCAGTCAAGAAATTGCGCACTTCGTTGCGGCTGAAATTGTAGATCAGCGTATTCCAGTCCGGATGCAGACCCTGCCGCGGGTCGGCGTGCTCGTAGAGGCAGGAGCCGTCGAAACGCGCCAGCGCATGCGCATCGGCCGGAAAATGTCCGGGCACCCAGTCGAGCAGCACGCCGATGCCGGCGGCGTGAAAACGCTTTATCAACACGGCGAAATCCGCCGGCGCGCCGTGCCGCGCGGTCGGCGCATACAGTCCGGTCGGCTGGTAACCCCACGAGCCGTCGAACGGATGCTCCATCACCGGCATGAATTCGACGTGGGTAAAACCCATTTCCGTTACGTAAGGCAGCAGACGATCGGCCAGTTCCGTCCACGTCAGGACGCGGCCGTTTTCGGTGCGTCGCCACGAAGCTGAATGCACCTCATAGATCGACACCGGTGCGTTGCGCGCCGCCGACGGCACAGGTGCTGGCTCCATTACGGCCGGCGGCGCACCGACGATCGACGCCGTGGCCGGGCGCAATTCCGTGGCAAAGGCAAATGGATCCGCCTTCAGCGGCAGCAGCGCGCCGGCGGCGTCCTTGATTTCGAATTTGTAGCAGGCGCCCGCTGCGAGACGCGGCATAAACAATTCCCACACTCCGCATTCGCGCCGCAACCGCATCGGGTGGCGCCGGCCGTCCCAGTCGTTGAAGTCGCCGACTATCGCCACCCGGCTCGCGTTGGGCGCCCACACCGCGAACGCAAAACCGTCCACGCCGTCCAGCGTCGCGGCATGCGCGCCGAGCTTTTCATAAATCCGCGCGTGCCGGCCCTCGGCCAGCAGCCACACATCAGTCTCGCCGAGCACGGGCGGAAAGCGGTACGGGTCTTCGATTTCCTGTGCGACGCCGCCGCGCGTGACGCGCAGACGGTATGGAAACGGGCCGCGGCGACGCGGGATACGCGCGTCGAATATTCCGTCCGCGTGAAGCCGCGCAAGATTCGCCAGCGCGCTGCCGGACGCCGCGTCGATCACTTCGACCGCCGACGCGCCCGGCTGCACCGTCCTCACCCACACGGCGCCGTCGTGCTCATGCATGCCCAGCACGGCGAACGGATTGCAGTGGCATGCGGCCGCCAGCGCATCGACATCGTCACGGGTCAGCATGCTGAACGGGCAGTGCGGCCGCTCACAAATCGAGCGAACGCACGCTCCAGATATGGTCTGCGTATTCGCGGATGGTGCGATCGCTCGAAAACGGTCCCATCGCGGCGACGTTGCGGATTGCGGTGGCGGTCCACGCGTCGGCGTCGGCATACAATGCGTCGACGCGCTCCTGCGCCGCCACATACTGAGCGTAGTCCGCCAGCAGAAAATAGTGGTCGCCGTGGTCGAGCAGCGACTGCACGATAGGCATGAAGCGGTCCGGCTCGTCCGGGGAAAAAACACCCGCGGCAATCGAGTCGACGACCTGTTTGAGTTCCGCGTTCGCCGCGTAAATATCGCGCGGCCGGTAGCCGCTCTCGCGCAACCGCCGCACTTCGTCGGTGTGCAGGCCGAAGATGAAAATGTTCTCCGCGCCGACCGCATCGCGGATTTCGATATTGGCGCCGTCCTCGGTACCGATGGTCAGCGCGCCGTTCAACGCGAGCTTCATGTTGCCGGTGCCCGATGCCTCGGTGCCCGCCGTCGAAATCTGTTCGGAGAGATCTGCGGCCGGAATGATGAGTCCGGCCACCGACACTCCGTAGTTCGGCACGAACACCACTTTCAGCCAGTCGTTGACGCGCGGATCGGCGTTGATCACCGCGGCGACGTCGTTGATCAGCTTGATGATGAGCTTGGCCATGAAGTAGGCTGAAGCCGACTTGCCTGCGAAAATCATCGTGCGCGGCTGCCAGTCGCGGTGCGGATCGGCGAGGATGCGGTGATAGCGCGTGATCACGTGCAGCACGTTGAGAAGCTGGCGCTTGTATTCGTGGATGCGCTTGATCTGCACATCGAACATTGAGTGCGGGCTGATGGCAACGCCGGCAACCTGCCCGACAAAGCGCGCGAGGCGCTGCTTGTTGGCGATTTTCGCCGCCTGCACGTCGGCGATGAACGCGTGATCGCCGGCCCGTTCGCGCAGCTGCCCGAGCAATTCGAGCCGCGTGCGCCACTTCGGTCCGATCACGCGGTCGATCAGGCCCGACAGCGGCGGATTGACGAGGGCCAGCCAGCGCCGCGGCGTGATGCCGTTGGTGCAATTGACGAAGCGGCCGGGAAACAGCCGGTTGAAATCGGCGAACACCGTATCCTGCAACAACTGCGAATGCAGTTTTGACACGCCGTTGACCTTGTGGCTCGCCACCACCGACAGATGGGCCATGCGCACGCGGCGCCCGTGGGACTCATCGATGATGGACACGCGGCGCAGCAGATCGTCGTCGCCGGGCTGGCTCCGACGCACGTCGTCGAGGAACTTTTCGTTGATGTCGTAGATAATCTTCATGTGGCGGGGCAACACGCGCTCCAGCATGCCGACCGGCCAGGTTTCGAGCGCCTCCGGCATCAGCGTGTGATTGGTGTACGAGAAAATGCGCGTGCACAGCCGCCACGCCAGCGTCCACGGAATCTGGTGCTTGTCGACCAGCAGGCGCATGAACTCCGGGACTGCGATTGCCGGATGGGTATCGTTGAGATGGATCGCCACCTTGTCGGCAAGTTGCTGGACCCCCGAGTAAGTCTTGAAGTAGCGGCGCAGCAGGTCCTGCAGCGAAGCGCTGACGAAAAAATATTCCTGCCTGAGGCGCAGTTCGCGGCCGCGGTCGGTGCTGTCGTCCGGGTAGAGCACGCGCGAGACGTTTTCCGACAGGCTCTTGCGCTCGATCGCGGCGGTGTAATTGCCCTGGTTGAACTGCGTGAGGTCGATTTCTTCGGTGGCGGTCGCCGACCACAGGCGCAGCGTATTGACCATCGGCGTGTCGCAACCCGGCACGATCGTGTCGTAGGCCATCGCGAGCACGTCGTCGGTGTCGACCCAGAACGCGTGCTTGCCGCGGTGTTCAACGCGACCGCCGAACTGCACCGTGTATTTGACCTCCGGCCGGACGAATTCCCACGGATTGCCGGCGACCAGCCAGTGGTCCGGATACTCGACCTGGCGGCCGTCCTTGATGCGCTGCGCGAACATGCCGTATTCGTAGCGGATGCCGTAACCGAGGCCGGGCAACCCGAGGGTTGCCATCGAGTCGAGAAAACACGCGGCAAGCCGGCCGAGGCCGCCGTTACCCAGCGCCGGATCCGGTTCAAGCGCATCGAGTTCGTCGAGGTCGAGCCCCAGACCGCGAAGTGCGTCATCGCACAAGTCGTGCAAACCGAGCGCGATCAGCGCGTTGGAAAGCGTGCGCCCTGGCAGAAACTCCATCGACAGGTAGTAAATCCGCTTGGCGTCCTGCTGGTAGGCGCGGCGCGTGGTGTCCATCCAGCGCTCGATTAACAGATCGCGCACCGCCATGGACAATGCGTATAACCAGTCGCGTCGGGACGCGGCCGCCGCGTCCTTGCCGACCGTATAGACCAGATGCCGTGAAATCGATTCGCGCAGTGATTGCGCGTCCGCCTGGCCCGTGGCGGCTGCGCCCTTGGCTGGCTTTACATGAATATCCATCAACCTCCCTGTTCAGGCGAACGGGCATTGTAACGCCGCCATTTCGCTGCCCCCGGGCGGGCAAAGCACCCGCCTCTAAACCCCGTTACCGGGATGCAATGATCATGCCAGCGGCCGCAGCTCGCGGTAAAGATCGAGATATTGCCGCGCGGCCGGCGCCCAACTGAAATCCTGCTCCATTCCCGTGCGGCGCACCCGCGCCCACTCACGCGGCCTGTTCCATAGCGCAATCGCGCAATTCAACGCCTTGTGCAGGCCGTTTGGGCTTGCTTCGGAAAATACGAAACCCGTCGCATTGCCGGACTCGCGATTTTCGGGACTGGCCTCGCACACGGTGTCCGCCAACCCGCCGACCCTGTGTACCAGCGGCAACGCGCCATAGGCAAGTGCGTATAACTGGGTCAAGCCGCAAGGTTCGAAGCGCGACGGCACCAGAATTACGTCGCTGCCGGCGATGATGCGATGAGCGAGTGCTTCGTCGTACCCGATGCGCACGCTCACCGCGCCGGGAGACTGCGCCGCCGCCGCCAGAAAGCGCGCCTCCAGTTCACGGTCGCCCGTCCCCAACAGCGCGAGTTGCCCCCCATGCCCGACCAGATCGGGGAGAACCTCGAGCACGAGATCAAGTCCTTTCTGGGAGGTCAGGCGACTGACGATCCCGAATAGCGGACCGTCACCGGAAGCCAGGCCCAGTTCCGACCGCAGGCCGGCCTTGCAGCGTGTTTTGCCGCGACAATTTCGTGCGCTAAAACGGGCCACGAGCGCGGCGTCAGCTGCCGGATTCCAGACCGCGCGATCAACACCGTTGAGAATGCCGGTGAGCGCGCCGGCACGCGAACGGAGCAATCCGTCCATGCCACAACCGAATTCCGGCGTTTGAATCTCCGCAGCGTACGTCGGACTCACGGTCGTGATGCGATCTGCATAGTGCAGCCCCGCTTTCATGAAATTCACCTTGCCGTAGAACTCAAGTCCGTGGATCGAGAAAAAATTCGCCGGAAGCGCCAGATCACGGAACTTTTCGGCGATAAATTCGCCCTGGTATCCAAGATTGTGCACGGTGAATACGCTGGCGGGACGTTCGCCCCCGCGGGCAGCAAGGTAGGCCGGCGCGAGACCGGCATGCCAATCATGGCCATGCACGATATCCGGCCTCCAGCCGTCAATGGTGCCATCGGCGAAACGGGCCGCTGTCCAGCCGAGCAGCGCAAAGCGCAGATGATTATCCGGCCAGTCGCGGCCGCCTTCATCGACGTACGGATTGCCGGGCCGCGCATACAGTTGTCCCGCCTCGATCAGATAGGCCGGAACGCCCGCCAACTTCCCGCGCAGGACGCGCACGTCCGCACCACCAATGGGTGCTTTCAATTGGATTACCGGTTGCAAGCCGGTGACCGCGCTCTCGATCGCGGGAAATGCCGGCAGCACAAGCCGCACGTCCGCACCCGCGGCGCGCATCGCCTGGGGCAACGCCGCATTCACATCCGCGAGACCTCCGGTTTTGAGCGCAGGATAGACTTCGGTACTCGCGTAGATTACCCGCACTGCATCAATCCGGACCGGTAGGCGCGCATGTCAGGCGCGTCTTCGCAAATGGCAATGCGCAACGCAACGACGCGGGCAGGCGAGCACAAGTATGCTTGATGTTGCGCGACGGAAACCCCGGCCATTTGCCTGATGCGTGTAAACGCACAGCATAGTATCCCTCTCGCATAAGTCAATCGGGATTCTGCCATAAAGTTACGTCTCCGACGGAGACCGGGTGAACGCGCCGCCGTCAGCCGACGTCACCAATGACCGCTCGACTCAAAGCGCACAGTCGTTAATTCTCCATGGCGGACATGCCCCGTGAGGAGCATTCGCTTTCGATGAGCCCCGATCTCCTCTGTGCGCCAACGTACGGTGACCCCGGGGCGAAACAAATTAGTATGATATTCCTCAGGCCGAATTCTTTTGGAGCCATCCATGCTCGTCGACTTTAAAGAGACACCGCTGTTCTCGGGCTTGCGGGAAGACGAACTGCGCGCCATCGCCGATAAAGCCGCGATAAAAACCTTCCCGAAGAATGCGATTGTCATCAGCGAGGGAGATTTCACGGGATCGCTGTATGTGGTTCTTTCCGGCAAGGTCAAGGTGTTCCTGGGTGATGCCAGCGGCAAAGAACTGATTCTCGATGTTAAAGGTGCGGGGGAATATTTCGGCGAGATGGCTCTCGACAAGCTGCCCCGGTCAGCGTCAGTCGTGACGCTCGAACCATCGCGGTTTGCAGTCATATCAAAAACCGAATTCGAACACCTTCTGCACGAACATCCGGAAATCTCGATGCACGTAATCAAGGATCTTATCCATGTAGTGCGAGGACTCAATAAAAATGTGCGAAGCCTCACCATGCTGGGTGTCTACGGCAGGCTCTCGCAATTGCTGATCGAACTTGCGGTTGAGCAGGAGGACGGAAAGCCCGTTATTTCCGAGAAGCCTACGATTCAAGCCATTGCCGACCAGGTGGGGTCATCACGCGAAATGGTCAGCCGGATTTTCAAGAATCTCAGGTTCGGCGGATACATCAAAGTCGAGGGGAAAAAACTTACCATCAACAAGGCCCTGCCCGCCCGCTTGTGATTATCAATTGTCCCCTTCGGACATTGGGAAACGGCCCAATGCAATCAAACAATAGCGATCTCCGCGAATGCCGGAATAGACGGGACAACTCAGACCGTTATTTTGATGCGGGCACACCCGTAAATCATCTGAACCCGTGGTATTCATTACCGCTTCGGCAGCGGCCCCTCCTGCGGGGCGCTGTTCCCGCTTCAGCGGCTGGAAGGTTTCGTATCGCGACCGGTGTTTTTAGTTCGACTTAGCATGCCGCCGGCGCCCAGCATCAGCCCATTGATCCAGAATACGCCGGCCAATCCGACCGCCGACGCGAGATAGCCGAACAACGCGGGGCCGATCACGCGCGTGAAATGGTTTACCGTCGAGCGCAGTCCCAGCGCTTCGCCGGAGCGCCCCTCCTTCGATTGGCTGAATGTCAGCATCATCGTGATCGGCTGGCCGCAGCCGTTGCCGAGCCCGAACGCAAACCCGAGCAGCCCCAGCGTGAGTGCGTTCTTGCAAAACGGCACCAGGAAAAAACTGATCGCCGAAAAATAAAATGCATAAGCGAGCACGGTTTCTTCATTACGCCACGCGAGCAGGCGCGGCATGATCATGCGCACGACAAACCCGGCCGCGGCGAACATCGCGAGCACTACGCCGATGGACGCCGCGGACAAATCGATGCCGTGCGCGTAGACCGGAATATAAAACTGGAACATGTCCTGCCCGGATTGCACGAGACTGCTCGTCGCCAGCACTCTCAACACGCCCGGCTCGGCCAACATGGCCAGCGCACCCGACTCGGCCGGCGGACGATGCCGCGCGCCCTCGGGCAGCGCGCCGCCGCCGAACGCCAGCATCGCGATCGACAACACGTACAGCAGCGCGACAAACAGACAGGTGGCCGAGAACCCCAGGTATTGGATCGAAAGTCCGGCAAGCAGCGGACCGGCGAAGCTCGCCACCGAGTTCATCAAGCTGAAATTGCTGAAATTGCGCGCCCGATCGTGCGGCGTACTCATCAGGCCGACCAGGTTTTGCGTCGACACGTTGACGAAGCCGACCGACAAACCGTTCATCGCGGACGCCGCGTAGAGCGCGATCAACCCCGGCCAGAAATACGGCGCCAGTATGCCGAGCGCGCCGCCGGCGGTGCCGAATATCAGCAACCAGCGCGGGCCGTAGTAGTCCGACAAGCGTCCCAGCGGCCACGACAAAAACATCGGCAGGACGGAAAACGCCGCGGCGAGCCCGCCGATCGCGAGCGCCTGCGCGCCGAGATTCAACGCGTAAAGGGTGATCAGGACGCGGGTCGCGCGCGAGCTCGTCTGGCTGAGCAGCGTCAACGCGTAGACGAAATGAATGGGCGACAGATTCTTTTTCACGGCATTCGGCGGCAAATTCAAGGCGGCATGCGAGGCGACTGCGCGTTGACGGGCCAACGCTTCAGGCCAAGGATGATGGCACCGTTCGTCACGCGATTCAAATGCAACCATGAGCGGCTGCAGACGGCCGTAAGCAATCATTCATCGCAACGGGCAATTGCTGTAGAGTCTTATGCTTTTCAGGTTTCTTGTTCCGGCACCGCCATAAAACCTTAAATCATTCGGATATTTCTTGCGGAGCAACCCGATGAAAAACCGTTCGGTCTACAATGCCGCGGCGCTGATTCTGTCATTCTTATCCAGTCAAGCGATGGCCCAAATGCTGATCGGCGACGACCGTGGCTGCAAGGTCTTAAATTCCAATCCCCAACCGAATGAGAGTATCACTTGGAGCGGGAATTGCCGCGATGGTTACACCGACGGACAGGGCGTGTTGCAATGGTTCAAAGACGGCAAGGCGGGAAGTCGCTACGAAGGGAACATGGTCAAAGGTAGAAGATC
>CAZEAX010000209.1:0-8394 GCA_964510405.1 uncultured Streptomyces sp.
TGCCGGTGGTCATCCTCGGCGGCCTCACCTCGGTGCCCGGCGCGATCGTCGGCGGATTGATCATAGGTGTCGGCGAAAAAATGTCGGAAGTCTACCTCGGCCCGCACATCGGCGGCGGCATCGAGAACTGGTTTGCGTACACGGTGGCGCTCGCGTTTCTGCTGGTGCGCCCGGAAGGGTTGTTCGGGGAGAAAATCATTGATCGTGTCTGATCCTTCGCGGTTCCTGGGCTAGCGCCATGTTCTATCGCGAAGTCGGCGAATTCAAAAGCACGTATGCGGCCGATCAGGTGGTGTTCCCGATCCGCCAGGACCGCTATTTCGTGTGGGCGGTCGTGCTGTTTGCGTTCGTCGGCGTGCCGTTGTTTGCAAACCCGTACTGGTTCAGCGCGATCCTGATCCCGTTTCTGATCCTGTCGCTCGCCGCGTTGGGCCTGAATCTGCTGGTCGGTTATTGCGGCCAGATCTCACTCGGCACCGGCGGTTTCATGGCGGTCGGTGCTTATGCGGCGTACAACCTCGCAGTGCGCATCCCGGGCCTTAACCCGCTCGTTGCGTTTCTGCTCGCAGGAGGCATCACGACCGTCGTGGGCATCTTTTTCGGCATACCGAGCCTGCGCATCAAGGGCTTTTACCTCGCGGTGGCGACCCTCGCCGCGCAATTTTTTCTCGACTGGGTATTCAGCCGCATCGCGTGGTTCACGCATGACACGCCGTCGGGTTCGCTCAACGCGCCGCCGGTCACGTTGTTCGATTTCACTTTCGACACGCCGGTGCGCAAATATCTGTTGTGCCTTTCCTTCGCCGCGGCGTTTGCGGTGCTCGCGCGCAACCTGGTGCGCGGCAGAATGGGGCGCGCGTGGATGGCGATCCGCGACATGGACGTGGCGGCCGAGATCATCGGCATCCGCCCGTTGTATGCGAAGCTGTCGGCGTTCGCAGTGAGTTCCTTTTTCATCGGCGTCGCCGGCAGCCTGTGGGCATTCGTGCACCTGGGCTCGTGGGAGCCGCTCGCGTTCGACGTCAATCGCTCGTTCAGCCTGCTCTTCATGGTCATCATCGGCGGGCTGGGCTCCATTCTCGGCAGTTTTCTGGGCGCCGCGTTTATCACGCTGCTGCCGCTGTTCCTGAACCAGTTTCCCGCGTGGCTGGGCCTGCATTGGTCGACCGCGCTGATCGCGCACCTGGAGTCCATGATATTCGGCGCTTTGATCGTGTTTTTTCTCATTGTCGAGCCACTGGGCCTCGCCCGCCTGTGGCGCATCGCGAAGGAAAAGCTGCGGTTGTGGCCGTTCCCGCACTAAAGCGCGGCGCCGACGCTTGCGCCGGACGGTAGCAGTCAATACACTTTGCGCTCTGCCGATAGACGAGCGCACAATCCCCTATCGGCGCATAGTTGGATGGACCGGCGACAGACCGGAACGCAGACAACCAAAGGAGGCAGTCATCATGGACAGTTTGATCACATGGCAACGGGCACTGGTCGTCGCACTTGCCGCCGGCGCATTCGCCGGAACCACTCCCGTATTCGCGCAGGCCAACGACCAGTTCATCCCGGTGCTCGTTTATCGCACGGGCGCGTACGCGCCGAACGGCACGCCGTGGGCCAACGGCTTTGTCGACTATCTGAACCTCGTCAACGAGCGCGACAAGGGCATCAACGGGGTCAAGATCGCGTATGAAGAATGCGAGACCGGCTACGCGACCGATCGCGGCGTCGAGTGTTACGAGCGCCTGAAAGGCAAAGGCCCTACCGGCGCGGCGGCTTTCAATCCGCTATCGACCGGCATCACGTTCGCTCTCACGGAGAAGGCACCGGTCGACAAGATCCCCGTGATCACGATGGGCTACGGCCGATCCGAATCTGCAGACGGCAGTGTGTTCACGTGGAACTTTCCGCTGCTCGGGACTTACTGGACGGCCGCCGACGTGATCATGCACCAGATCGCGAACAAGCTCGGCGGCTACGAGAAACTCAAAGGCAAGAAAGTCACGCTCGTTTATCACGATTCGCCGTACGGCAAGGAGCCGATTCCGCTGCTGACCGAGCTCGCGAAGCGTCACGGTTTCGAGTTCAAGTCGCTGCCGGTGACGGCGCCCGGCGTCGAGCAGAAAGCCACGTGGCTGCAGATCCGTCAGGACCGTCCCGATTTTGTGTTGCTGTGGGGCTGGGGCGTGATGAATTCCACCGCAATCAAGGAAGCGGTTGCGGTCAACTACCCGCGCGATCAGATGTACGGCGTGTGGTGGTCGGGCGCCGAGCCCGACGTGCTGCCGGCCGACGCCGGCGCCACCGGGTACAATGCGGCCGCGCTCCAGCATTCGTCGGGGCAGACCTCGGTGCATGGGGACATTCTGAGAAACGTCTACGACCGCAACAAAGGCAGCGGCAAGAAGGAGGAAGTCGGCACGGTGCTCTACAATCGCGGCATGATCAACGCGATGGTCACGGTCGAAGCGATCCGCACCGCGCAGGCCAAGTACGGCAAGAAGCCGCTCACCGGCGAGCAGGTGCGCTGGGGCATCGAGCACCTGAACCTCGACCAGGCGAGATTACGCCAGCTCGGGTTCGGCGGATTGATGCAGCCGTTGAAGCTCTCGTGCGCCGATCACGAAGGCGCGCGCATGGCGCGCATCCACCAGTGGGACGGTGCGAAATGGGTCTATGTGTCCGACTGGATCGAAGGCAACAACAAGCTCCTGCGCCCGATGGTCGAAGACGCCGCCAAGAAGTACGCGAAAGAGAAAAACATCACGCCGCGCGATTGCTCGAAGGTAACCTGAGGGCAACCTGACGGTTGCCGCGAAGGGGAAAGGGAGAAAGGGGAAGGGTAAAAACGGGAGAAAGATTTAGCCACCCTTCCCCCTTTACACATTCCCCCTTCCCCGAACTAAACGATGTCAGCCATTCCCAGGCCCGACGCCGCGCGCGCTTTGCTTGCGGTCAACAACGTCGAGGTCATTTACGATCACGTGATACTCGTGTTGAAGGGCGTCTCGCTCGAAGTGCACGAGGGCAAAATCGTGGCCCTGCTCGGCGCCAACGGCGCCGGCAAATCGACCACGCTGAAATCGATATCCAACCTGTTGCGCGCCGAGCGCGGCGACGTGACCAAGGGCTCGATCGAATTTCGCGGCCGGCGCATCGACCAGTTGAATCCGTCGGAACTCGTCAAGCGCGGCGTCGTGCAGGTGATGGAGGGCCGCCATTGTTTCGCGCACCTCACCGTCGAGGAAAACCTCCTGACCGGCGCGTTCACGCGCACCCGCCGCGGCGACATCGGCGCGGACCTCGAAAAAGTCTATGCGTATTTCCCGCGCCTGAAATACCGGCGCTTAAGCCAGGCGGGTTACACGTCGGGCGGCGAGCAGCAGATGACGGCCATCGGCCGCGCGCTGATGGCGCGTCCCGCGATGATCCTGCTCGACGAGCCTTCGATGGGACTGGCACCCCAGATCGTCGAGGAAATTTTCGGCATCGTGCGCGATTTGAACGAGAAGGAGCGCGTGAGTTTTCTGCTGGCCGAGCAGAACACCCACGTCGCGCTGAGGTTCGCCGATTACGGATACATACTCGAGACCGGTCGCGTCGTGATGGACGGCAGCGCCGCGGAACTGGCGAGCAACGAAGACGTGAAGGAGTTCTATCTCGGCTTATCCGCCGGCGCGCGCAAGAACTTCCGCGACGCGAAACACTACCGCCGGCGCAAGCGCTGGCTGGCCTGACGCTTGAAGCCTTGCCGCCAAGGATTCTTTTCAATACCCCCTGGAGGGGTACGCGAAGGACGCCAGGGAGAATCGCAGGAACCGTTGTCACTTCGCGTCTTTAGCGGATCAAGATCTTTCTTGGGTTAAATAATGGAATTCTTCGACAGGCTCGAAACGCGCGACCCGCAGCAGCGCGAAGCGGAGCAATTCGCCGCGTTGCGCGCGCAGATTGCGAATGCGCAAAGCAACGCGCCATATTTCGCGCGCGTGCTTGCCGGCGTAAACGCGGCGGACATCAAGGACCGCGCGGCGCTCGCGGCGCTGCCCGTCACGCGCAAGTCCGATTTGATCGAGCTGCAAAAAGCCGCGCCGCCGTTTGCCGGCATGACGGCGCTGCCGCAGCCGGCGCTCGGCCGCGTGTTCATGTCGCCGGGACCGATGTTCGACCCCGAAGGCAAGCGCGCCGATTACTGGCGGCTCGCGCGCGCGATGCATGCCGCCGGATTTCGCGCCGGCGAACTCATGCACAACACGTTCTCGTATCATTTCACGCCCGCCGGATTCATGGCCGACATGGGCGCGCATGCGCTCGGCTGCCCGGTGTTCCCCGGCGGCACGGGCCAGACGGAAATGCAGGTCGCCGCGATCGCGAGCCTGCAGCCGCGTTGTTACATCGGCACGCCGTCGTTTCTGCGGATCATTCTCGAGAAAGGCGACGAACTGAAAGCCGATGTCGCGAGCATCAAAAAAGCGCTGGTGTCGGCCGAGGCGTTGCCGGCGACGCTGCGCGCGTGGTTCAACGCGCGTAACGTCGCAACGCTGCAATGCTATGCGATCGCCGACCTTGGGCTCGTCGCGTACGAGTCGCCCGCGCAGGAAGGCATGATCGTCGACGAGGGCGTGCTGGTAGAACTCGTGCGCCCGGGCACGGGCGAGCCGGTCGCCGCCGGCGAAGTGGGTGAAGTCGTGGTGACGACGCTGACGCCCGAATATCCGCTGATCCGCTTCGCGACCGGCGATCTGTCCGCGACCCTTGCGGGGGCGAGTCCGTGCGGACGCACCAATATGCGCATCAAGGGCTGGCTCGGCCGCGCGGACCAGACGGCTAAAGTAAAAGGGATGTTCGTGAAGCCGTCGCAAATCGCCGACGTTGCGAAGCGCCACGCGGAAATCCGCAAGTACCGGCTCGTGATCGATCACGACGACAAAAAAGCCGACCGCATGACGCTGAACTGCGAAATCGCCGGCGCGCAGAATCCCGCGCTCGCCGTCGGCATCGCCGCGACGATCCGCGACGTCTGCAACCTGCGCGGCGAGGTCGCGTTCAAGCCCAGCGGTGCGCTGCCGAACGACGGCAAAGTCATCGACGACATGAGGAAGTACGACTAACATGACGGGACAGGTGGCGCGCATTTAGACCTGTTTTTCCATTCCAGCCTTCATTTCTTCATGCAAATCAAAAACAGCGTATTCCTGATTCCCGGCGGTGCATCGGGCCTGGGCGCTGCGACCGCGCGGCATCTCATCGCTGCGGGCGGCAAAGTCATGCTGGCGGACCTCAATCGCGACGCGGGCGAGAAATTCGCGGCGAGTCTCGGCACCGGCGCGAAATTCACGGTCGCCGATGTGACCAATGAGACGCAGATGCAGCAAGCTGTGGATCGCGCGATCTCTGCGTTCGGCGCGGTGCACGGGCTCGTCAATTGCGCGGGCGTAGCGCCCGGCGAGCGCGTGGTCGGCCGGAACGGCCCGCACCAGCTTGAAACGTTCAGCCGCGTGATCAATATCAACCTGATCGGCAGTTTCAACGCGCTGCGTTTAGCCGCGAATGCGATGGCGAAAAATACGCCGAATGCCGACGGCGAGCGCGGCGTGATCATCAATACTGCATCGGTCGCGGCTTTCGAAGGCCAGATCGGTCAGGCCGCGTACAGCGCGTCCAAGGGCGGCATCGTCGCAATGGCGCTGCCGATCGCGCGCGAGTTCGCGAAGCTCGGCATCCGTGTGAATACGATCGCGCCCGGCATTTTCGACACGCCCATGCTGCAGGGGATGAGCGAAGAGATCCGCGCCTCGCTCGGCGCGCAGGTACCGTTCCCGTCACGGCTGGGCGAGCCCGCGGAATACGCGCGGCTCGCCGCTTTCATCATAGAGAATCCGATGCTCAACGCCGAGGTCATCCGCCTCGATGGCGCAATTCGCATGACTGCCAAGTAACCAGGATCCAAGGAAGGAACTCATTATGGCTTATCAGAATCTGATTCTCGAACATGCCGAAGCCGGGAAAGTGGCCGTGCTGACCGTCAACCGCCCTAAGGCGCTCAATGCGCTCAACGCGGAGATCCTCGACGAACTCCTGGATGCGTTCGCGCGTCTCGCGGACGACAAGGAAGCGCGTGTACTGTTGGTTACCGGTGCCGGCGAGAAGGCTTTCATCGCGGGCGCCGATATTGCCACCATGCAGAACATGAGCGGTCTCGAGGCGCAGGCGTTTTCGGAAAAGGGCCAGCGCGTGATGCAGGCCATCGAAGCGTTGCCGATCCCGGTGATCGCGCTGGTCAACGGCTACGCGCTGGGCGGCGGTTGCGAGCTCGCGATGAGTTGCGACTGGATTCTTGCGTCCGAGCGCGCCGTGTTCGGCCAGCCGGAAGTGAACCTCGGAATTCCGCCCGGCTTCGGCGGCACACAGCGGCTCGCGCGCCTGGTCGGTCGCGCGCGCGCGCTCGAACTCGTCACCACCGGCCGCTCGGTCAAGGCGGACGAGGCGCTGCGCATCGGGCTCGTCAACGAAGTCGTGCCCGGCGCCCAGTTGACGGACAAGGGGTTGGAAGTGGCGCGCATGATCATGGTGAAAGCGCCGGTGGCGGTGCGGGTTGCAAAGCAGGCGGTGCAGCGCGGGCTCGATCTGGATCTCGCCAATGGATGCGTGCTCGAAACCAGCCTGTTCGCGTTTGCGTTCGGCACCGCTGATCGCAAGGAAGGCATGACCGCGTTTCTCGAAAAGCGTGCGGCGAAATTCGAAGGCCGCTGACATGGGCGCGCAAGCGATCAGCCGCTATCCGGTGCCGAAGCTTGCCGACTTGCCGCCGGACATGCGCGAACGCATCGAGAAAGTTCAGGAGAAGGCCGGCTTCGTGCCCAATGTGTTCCTGACGCTCGCGCACCGGCCCGCCGAATTCCGCGCGTTTTTCGCCTACCACGACGCGCTGCTCCTGAAAGACGGCGGGCTTACCAAGGCCGAGCGCGAGATGATCGTCGTGGCGACGAGCGCCGCGAACCAGTGCCACTATTGCGTGATTGCGCACGGCGCGATCCTGCGTGTATACGCGAAGAATCCGCTGATCGCCGATCAAATCGCGGTCAATTACCGCAAGGCCGATCTCGATCCGCATCAAAAAGCGATGCTCGATTTCGCGGTCAAGGTCGCGGTGAATTCGCACGAAATCCAGGACGCCGATTTCCCGCCGCTGCGCGCGCACGGGTTTTCCGACGAGGACATCTGGGATATTGGAGCAATCGCGGCGCTGTTTGCCTTGTCGAACCGCATGGCAAACCTGATCAACATGCGCCCCAACGACGAGTTCTATCTGTTGGGGCGCGCACCAAAAAAGTGATTCGGCGCACCGTATCGACCGCAAAGTCCGTGTGCGCGTAGCGGTTTTTATCCGGCGGGCCGCAATGGCCCGGTGTTACGGTTGCATTGCGAAAAATGGTGCGGTGCATCCATTGCGTCGTGCTGGGCGCACGCATTTACGATGATATAATCGCCCCGAAAACCGGCGCCACAAGCGCTTCGGTTCCAACCGACCAGTCCATGTTAGACCGGACGCTGCAAACCCCACGAAGGTGAAGCCATGGATATGCAGGACATTCCTGACACCGATCCACAAGAAACCCAGGAGTGGCTCGAAGCGCTCGACAGCGTGTTGAAGCACGAGGGCGCGCACCGCGCCCACTTTTTACTCGAGCAACTTGTCGACAAAGCGCGCCGCAGCGGCGCCTACTTTCCGTTCAGCGCGACCACCGCGTACATGAACACGATTCCGCCGCAGCTCGAAGAGCACATGCCGGGCGACGCGGAAATCGAAAACCGCATCCGCTCGTACGTGCGCTGGAACGCGATGGCAATGGTGATCCGCGCCAACAAGCACACCAACGTCGGCGGGCACATCGCGAGTTTTGCGTCGGCGGCGACCCTCTACGACGTCGGCTTCAATCATTTCTGGCGCGCGCAAAGCGACACATTCGGCGGCGACCTCGTGTTCGTGCAGGGCCACTCGGCGCCGGGCGTCTACGCGCGCGCGTTCATGCTCGGCCGCTTGACTTCCGAGCAGATGGACAATTTCCGCCAGGAAGTCGATGGCAAGGGCCTCTCGTCGTACCCGCATCCGTGGCTGATGCCGGACTTCTGGCAGTTCCCGACGGTGTCGATGGGCCTGGGGCCCTTGATGGCGATTTACCAGGCGCGCTTCATGCGCTACATGAAGGACCGCGCGATCCTGCCGGCGCAGGGCCGCAAGGTGTGGGCGTTCATGGGCGACGGCGAAATGGACGAGCCCGAATCACTCGGCGCGATTTCGCTCGCGGGGCGTGAACGCCTCGACAATCTGATCTTCGTGATCAACTGCAATCTGCAGCGGCTCGACGGCCCGGTGCGCGGCAACGGCAAGATCATCCAGGAACTGGA
>CAZEAX010000210.1:0-6167 GCA_964510405.1 uncultured Streptomyces sp.
TAACGCAGTAACTCTGGAAATGCTGTGGACGCGGCTTATTTCGATCACCGATGAGGCCGCCGCGGCGCTCGTGCGCACGTCGTTCTCGACGGTGGTGCGCGAATCTAACGATTTCGCTTGCGTGCTGACCGACGAGCACGGCCTCTCGCTCGCACAGGCGACCGACAGCATACCGTCGTTCATCGGCACGGTGCCGCGCACGATCCGGCACTTCCTCAAGGACTATCCGCCGAAAGAACTCAAGCCCGGCGACATCCTGATCACCAACGATATCTGGCTCGGCACCGGTCACCTGCCCGACATCACCGTCGCGAAGCCGATATTCCATAACCGCAGGCTCGTCGGCTTCGCCGGCTCGGTCGCGCACTCGCCGGACATCGGCGGACGCATCCGCTCGCCCGACGCGCCCAGCGTGTTCGAGGAAGGCCTGCAGATTCCGGTAATGAAAGCGATGAATGCGGGAAAAATCGACGCGACGCTCGAGCGCATCATCCGCAAGAACGTGCGCGTGCCCGACCAGGTCATGGGCGACCTTTACGCGCAGTTCACGGCATTGACGCTGATGGAACATCGCGTGATGGCGCTCCTGAAAGAGCACAAGTTGAAGTCGCTCGCGGAACTCGGCCGTGAAATCCATACTCGTTCGGAGAAGGCCATGCGCGCCGCGATCCGCGCAGTGCCTAACGGCGTCTATCGGCAGACCGCGCTCTCCGACGGCATTACCGACCCAATCAAGCTCGAAATGGAATTGACGGTCAAGGACGATACGATCGAAATCGATTTCGCCGGCACCGCGCCGCAGGTGATGCGCGCGATCAACGTGTGCATGGCCTATACGATTGCGTACACGTCGTTCGGCGTGAAGGCGGTGCTGGCCCCGCACATTCCGAACAACGAAGGCGTGCTGCGACCGATCAAAATCAAGGCGCCGCTCGGGTCGATTGCGAATTCGAAGCCGCCGGCCGCCGGCGGCGCGCGCGCATTGATCGGACACTTTTTTCCGATGATGGTGATCCAGGCGCTGTCACAGGCCCTGCCCGAACGCGTGATCGCGACCGTCGGCTCGCCGCTGTGGTGCATCAATGCTTCCGGCCATCGCGCGGACGGCTCGCCGTTCGCGGCGCTGTACTTCACGAACGGCGGTTACGGCGCGGCGCATGGTCGCGACGGCGCGCAAGTGCTGTCGTGGCCGAGTAACGTGTCCTCGACGCCGGTCGAAATGATCGAACAGCTGTCGCCGCTTAAAGTGCAATTCCGCCGTTTGCGCACCGACAGCGGCGGCAATGGCGAGTTTCGCGGCGGCAACGGCCAGGAAATCCTGTTCGAAAGCCGCGCCGCGGGGCCGGTGACGGTGGCGTTTCTCGCCGAACGCACGCGGCCTGAAACCGCGCCGGCAGGCATTGCGGGCGGCGAGGCGGGTGCAAGCGGCGAACTCATCATCAATGGCAAGCCGGTCGATCCGAAGTCGCAGCATTACATCGAGCCGGGCGGCACGGTTCTCATACGTACGCCGGCGGGCGGCGGTTACGGCGTGCCCGCGAAGCGCGACAAGGACCGCATCGCGGCGGATCGCGCTGATGGTTACGTGAGCTGAATTCCCTCCCTTGCGCAAAAGCGCGGGGGAGGGCTGGGGAGGGGGCGAACATGGGCTTGCCCCCATCCTGACCTTCCCCCGCAAGCGGAGGAAGGAAATTTTCTGCTGCACGCTTTACGAAAGAAACGGAAACACATGGCGGAATACGCATTAGGATTGGATATCGGCGGCACCTTTACCGATATCGTGGTCTACGACCAGCAAGGCGCGGCATCGTACAGCCATAAGGAACTGACCACACCCGACGCGCCGCATCGCGGCGTGATCGCCGGCATCAGGCGCTTGTTCGAGACCGAACGGCTCGCGTACCGCGACGTCACGCGCGTGGTGCACGCGACGACGTTGTTCACCAATGCGCTGATCGAGCGCAAAGGCGCCAAAACCGGGCTGATCACGACTCAAGGCTTTCGCGACACGCTCGAGATGCGGCGCGAGCACAAGTACGAGCTCTATGACTTGTTCATCGAGTTGCCCGAGCCGCTGGTGCCGCGGCGCCTGCGGGCCGAAGTGCCCGAGCGCATCGGTCCCGACGGGGTCGTCGAAGTCGCACTCGACGAAGCGGCGCTGATCGCACGCGTGCGCGGGCTCGTCGCCAGCGGCGTGCAATCGCTGGCCATCGCATTTTTGCACGCCTATGCGAATCCATTGCACGAGCGGCGTGCGGGTCAGCTTATCGCGGCGGAATTTCCGCAGTTGCCCGTGTCGCTGTCGTCCGGCGTGTCGCCGCAGATCCGCGAATTCGAGCGCACGTCGACCACCGCCGTCAACGCTTACATCAAGCCGCTTGCCGAGAGCTATCTCGATCTGCTCGCGAGCGAGATCGCCAAGCTAGGCATCAAGGCGCCGCTTTACATGATGTTGTCGAACGGCGGCCTCACGCACATCGCCGAGGCGAAGCGCGTGCCGGTGCAACTTCTGGAGTCGGGGCCGGCGGCGGGCGCTCTCGCCGGTGCGTTGTTCGGCAAGCGCTCGAAAATCGACGACGTGCTCGCGTTCGACATGGGCGGCACGACGGCCAAGCTCGCGATGGTCGAAGACGGCGCGCCGTTGATCGCGTACCAGTTCGAGGCGAGCCGCGCGAAGCGTTTCGCCGAGGGCAGCGGTCTGCCGATCAACATTTCGACGATCGAGCTGATCGAGATCGGCGCGGGTGGCGGCTCGATCGCGGAGATCGATTCACTAGGTTTATTGAAAGTCGGTCCGCGCAGCGCGGGTGCTGCGCCGGGGCCCGCGTGTTACGGCCGCGGCGGCGTGCATCCGACCGTGACCGATGCGAACCTCGTGCTCGGTTTTCTCGATCCGTCCACGTTTGCCGGCGGCACCATGACGATAGACCGCGCGAAGGCGGAAGCATCGATCAAGCCGCTCGCCGACAAATCGGGGCTCTCGATTGCCGAACTCGCCTGGGGCATCCATTCGGTCGTCAACGAGAACATGGCGGCCGCAGCGCGCGTGCACGTCGCAGAACGCGGTCATCACGCGAGCGAGTTCGCGTTGCTCGCAACCGGCGGCGGCGGGCCGCTGCACGCGTGCGAAGTCGCGAAGCGGCTGGGCATCTCCAAAGTCATCTGTCCGCCGAGCGCGGGCGTTGCATCGGCGCTCGGTTTGCTGATGGCGCCGGCACGCGTCGATCGCGTCGCGACGCTGGCGCGCAAATTGAATGAGCTCGACTGGAATGCATTCGAGCGTGCGTTTCGCGAAATTGAAAAGGAAGCGCAGCAGGTCATCGCCGCGACCGTCATCGGCAAAAGCAAAGTCACGGTCGAGCGTGCCGCCGATCTGCGTTTTGTCGGACAGGGCTTCGAACTCGTCACGCCGCTGCCGCGCGGCCCGTATACGCCGAAGTCGCTTACGGGCATACGCGCGGCTTTTCTCGCGGAGTACAAACGGATGTTCCAGCAGGTGCCGCCGGTCGGCGCGATCGAAATCATCAACATCCGCGTCGCGTTAACCGCGCCGATCGGGCGCGCGGCGTTGAAAGTGCAGGGCGGCAAAGGCGCTGCAGCGAAGGCACTCAAGGGCAAACGCAAAGCGTGGCTCGCCGATCGCGGCAGGTTCGCCGAGATGCCGGTGTACGATCGCTATCTGCTGCCAGTGGGCGGCGCGATCAAGGGTCCGGCGATCATCGAGGAAGCGTCGGCGACGATGATAGTGCCGCCGGGCGCGCGCGCGCACGTCGACCGCGCGGGCAATCTGCTGGTCGATCTAGGCAAATGACTGACATCGCGACCACAAGCGAACGCATCATCGCGCGCAAGAATGGCGCGATCGGCTGGCTGATCTTCAACAATCCGGCAAAGCACAACGCAATCTCAATGGACATGGCCGAAGCCGTGCCTGAAGTCGTGTGCGGTTTTGAAGACGATCGGGATATCCGCGTCGTGATCGTCGCGGGAGCCGGCGAGAAAGCGTTTGCCGCAGGCTCGGACATTTCCGGCTTCGAATCGGTGCGCGCCGATCCGCAAAAGAACCGCCATTACAACGACGTCAACGAGCGCTCTTACAACGCAGTCTACGAATGCACGAAGCCGACGATCGCGATGATCCGCGGCTACTGCATCGGCGGCGGCCTCGATTTCGCGACGAGCTGCGACGTGCGTTTCTGCTCCGACAACGCGGTGTTCGCGGTGCCTGCAGGCAAGCTGGGTCTCGGCTACGGTCACGAAGGTATCCTGCGGTTCGGTCGCGTGATGGGGTTCATGCGCGCCCGCGATCTGTTTTTGTCCGGACGGCGCCTGGGCGGCGAGGAGGCGCTGCGGCTTGGACTCGTGCATCGCGTAGTTCCGCTTGCCGAACTCGAAGCCGAGACGATCGCGTATGCACAAACCATCGCCGACAACGCGCCGCTGACTCTGGCCGCGATCAAGCGCGCGTTTCTCGAATATGAAAAAGATCCGGCGCAGCGCGATCTGAATCGCGCGCAGGCGATGATCGATGAGTGTTTTCGCAGTGCGGATTACGTCGAAGGCCGCGCGGCGTTCGCGGCGAAGCGCAAGCCGCAGTTCGCCGGCAAGTAGCTTAGAGCCGGACGACTTTCCCAGGATTGAACAGATTCTCCGGATCGAGCGCGCGCTTGATTGCGCGCATCACGGGCACCGCATCGCCGTGCTCCGCATCGAGGAAATCGAGCTTGCCGATGCCGACGCCGTGTTCGCCCGTACACGTCCCGCCCATCGCGAGCGCGCGCATGACGCAACGGTGATTGATCGCTTCGGCTTCGTCGAGATCTTTCTGGTCCGTCGCATCCACCAGTATGACGAGGTGGAAGTTGCCGTCGCCGACGTGGCCGAACAGCGCGATCGGCATCGACGCCTTGGCGATGTCCTCATTGGTCGCCGCTATGCATTCCGCGAGACGCGACACCGGCACACAGACGTCGGTCGCCACGCCGCGGTTTCCTGGACGCAACTGCATGCACGCAAGATAGGCATCGTGCCGCGCCTGCCACAGTCGCGTTCTTTCTTCCTGGCGCGTCGACCATTCGAAATCGAGGCCGCCGTGCTCGCTCGCGATCGCCTGCACGGTTTTCGCCTGCTCTTCGACGCTCGCGGGTGTGCCGTGAAATTCGCAGAGCAACATCGGCACTTCGCGCAACGTGAGCTTGCTGTAACGGTTGACCGCCTTGATCGTCAGCGCGTCGAGCAGCTCGCAGCGCGCGATCGGTACGCCCATCTGGATGGTTTCGATCACCGTGCGCACCGCCTGATCGACAGTCGGGAACATGCAGATCGCCGCCGACACCGCTTCGGGCTGCGGATGCAGGCGGAGCGTCACTTCGGTGATGACACCCAGCGTGCCTTCGCTGCCGACGAAGAGGCGCGTGAGGTCGTAGCCCGCCGATGACTTGCGCGCGCGGCCGCCGGTGTGGATGACGCGCCCATCGGCGAGCACGACCGTGAGGCCCATGACGTTTTCGCGCATCGTGCCGTAGCGCACGGCGTTGGTGCCCGACGCACGCGTCGCCGCCATGCCGCCTAGCGTCGCGTCGGCGCCCGGATCGATCGGGAAAAAAAGCCCGCTGTCGTGCAGATGCTGGTTCAATTGTTTGCGCGTAACGCCGGCCTGCACCGTGACGTCGAGATCGTCGACGTTGACCTGGAGCACGTGGTTCATGCGCGTGAGATCGAGTGCGACGCCGCCGTGGATCGCCAGCACGTGGCCTTCGACCGAACTGCCCGCGCCGAACGGAATCAGCGGCACATGATGTTGAGCGCACAGTTTGACGACGGCCGCGACTTCTTCCGTAGATTGCGCGAAGACCACGGCGTCGGGCGGTGCGTGCGGATGCGCCGACTCGTCCTTGCCGTGATGCGCGCGCACCGCGTCGGAGGTTGTAACGCGGTCGCCGAGCAGCGCGCGCAACGCGTCGAGCAGCGCGCCGGGCAGCGGTTTCTTAAGTGAGGAAGGGTGGGCCGGTTGATTCATAAAAAGCGGTTATGAGTAATGAGTAATGGGCAATGGGTTATTAGCTAAAACCAACTATACGCCGCATATCATCTTTAAGCCGTTTTCCCATTACCCATTACCCATTACCCATTACCCATTACCCATTACCCATTACCCATTACCCATT